>CALLJA010000450.1 GCA_938008865.1 uncultured Anaerolineales bacterium | reverse complement strand
AACTTCGAGCAGGTGCTGTTGGCTGCGCCCAGCCTGCCAGCCCTGTTGGCGGCGGCCCCGCAGGTCAAACTGCTGGTCACCAGCCGCGAGGCGCTGCGCGTCGAGGGTGAGCACGAGTTTGCGCTCCAGCCGTTCAACCTGCCGCACAGCGGACATGCCTCGGCGTACGCCCTGGCAGACAGCCCCGCCGTGCGCCTGTTCGTGGACCGCGCGCGGGCCGTCCGCCCCGATTTTTCCCTGACCGACCAGAATGCTTCCGAGGTGGCTGAGGTCTGCCGCCGTCTCGACGGCCTACCCCTGGCGATCGAACTGGCCGCCGCCCGCATCCAAACCATCGGCCTGTCTGCCATGCTCGAGCAGTTCCACCGCCGCTTCCAGTGGCTCACGCGCGGGCGGCGCGATCAGCCCGCCTGGCGGAAGACTCTGCAGGGCGCGCTCGAGTGGAGTTACAACCTGCTTTCCGAGCCCGAGCGCGTCCTGCTTGGTCGGCTGTCGGTCTTCGCGGGTGGCTGGACCCTGGACGCCGCCGAGCAGGTCTGCGCCGACGAAGCGCTCTGTCCGCGCGGGAAGGTCTTCGACCTGCTGCTGGGCCTGGCCGACCGTTCCCTGGTGGCAGTGGACGCGGACGGGCGCGAATCGCGCTATCGATTCCTCGATACCATCCGACAATATGCCCTGCATCGGCTGGAAGACAGCGGCGAGTGGGCCGCCGTGCGCAACCATCACTTGGCCTATTTTGCCGCCTGGGCCGAGCACGTGACCGCCATGCTCGACCAGACCGACCCGCGCGAGATGCGCCAGCGTGTGGAGCAGGAACACAACAACCTGCGTGCTGCCATGGACTGGGGCCTGCATCCCGACGCATGTATCGAAGATGGCCTGCGGCTGACGGCCTGCATGGGCGCGATCTGGTTGAAGCATAGCAATTACCGCGAAGCCCTCGAGCGCGTGCAGGCCTGCCTGCCGCACACAGAATCGCCCGGGCGCGACTCGCTGCGTGGGCGGCTGCTCTATCTGGCGGGCGCGCTTTCCTACTGGCGCGACGACCTGGCGCGCGGTGAAGAATACTGCCTGGCCGCCGTCGCCTGGACCGAACAGGACGGCGACGTGATCACCCTCTCGAATGCCCTGTATTATCTTGGCGATGTCCATCGTGAACAGTGGCGGCTGCCCGAAGCGCGCGCCGCGCTTGAGCGCTGCATCGGCCTGTGCCGCCAGTATGCGCACATCCACCGCCTCAGCCTGGCGCTGACCAGCCTGGGACTGGTGCTGTACCATCAGGAACAGGGCGGCGAAGCCCAGTCCGCGCTGTTGGAGGCTGCGCAAGTGGCCGTGTCAGCCCGCAATGCCTGGGCGCAGAGTTACGCCCTGCGCGCTCAGGCCGACACGCTGCGTCTTGATGGGCAATACGCCGAAGCCCTGCATGCCTACGACCGCTCTTTGCGTGTAGCTATGCATATCGAAGACCGCATCAGCATGGGGATTAGCCTGGCCAACATGTCGCTGGTCTCCAACATGTTGGAGGATTATCCCGCCTCGGAGGGGTACGCCAGCCGCGCGCTGGAAATGTTCCAAGCCATCGGCAACGACTACCAGCAGCCCTTTCCGCATCGGATGCTGGCCTACGCCGCCCTGCAAGCCGGGGACCTGCGCCAGGCGCGTGAGCAGGCGCTTGAAAGCCTGCGCGGCAACCGACTGCTGGGGCATAAGACCGGCATGTTGGCAGCCTTCATCGCCCTGGCCGAAGTGGAGATGCGCGCAGGCGATTCCGCTGCGGCTGGGCGCATCCTCGCGACGGTGGCGCGCGAACTCAAGTTGGCGGGCCTGACTCTTATGGCCCCTGACCGCAAAGCGCTGGAACGCATCGGGCCGCGCGCGGCGAAAAGGCGGGGAGCCCCATCCTCCCTGGCGGACCTGCTGGCAGCCTACGACGCGGCCTGACCCTCGAACGCCGCGCGTTTATGGCTGTAGCAAAGTCGCTTGACAAAAGTAGGAAGTGTCGCCCTGAGCGAAGCGAAGGGTCTCTGTCACGACTAAGAGACTCTTCGGTCGCGAAGAACACGCTCCCTCAGAGCGACACAAACTGGACTTTGCTACAGCCATGCGCCGCGCGTGTCACGTTATTGACCGATTTCTTGAGGAGAAGTAAAATACCCATTTAATAGTTTCGGGCAGTTGGCAATGACTGGCTCGTTTCTATCCCCCAACTCACCCGGTTCAACCGGGAATTTTTATACTTCCTGAAGGAGGAAGAAGATGTCCAAGCGTATCTACGCCCTTGTGTCACTGCTGGTTCTGGCCAGCATGATGCTCGCTGCCTGTGGCAGCACGCCCACCGAAGCGCCCGCCGCTTCCACCGAGGCTCCCGCCGCCACGGAAGCCCCTGCCGCCACCGAGCCGGCTGCCGCCGGCGCCCCCGAAGCCTGCTCCACCGATGAATTTGGCTGCGCCGTGTTCAAGCCCGGCGACGTCATCAAGATCGGCATGGGCGCCCCGATGACCGGAGACTACGCCGCCTTCGGTATCGATATTTCCCAGGGTGCTTCCATCGCCATCCAGGATGCCGGTGACGTCAACGGCTTCAAGTTCGAGCTGGTCGCCGAGGACGACGGCGGTTCGCCGGAAGGCGGCGCTGCTGTGGCGAATAAATTCGTCACCGATCCCGCGATCGTGGCCATTGCCGGTCACATCTTCTCGGGCGCGACCAATGCTGCCATGCCGATCTACGAGAAGGCTGGCATCCCGATGATGTCGCCCTCCGCCACCAACCCCGACCTGACCAAGCAGTCCTCCAAGGTCTTCAACCGCCTGGTCTTCACCGATGCCGACCAGGGCCGCTTTGCCGCTGAGTACCTCTTCGGCAAGCTGACCATCACCAAACTGGCCGTGATCCACGATGGGTCCTCCTACGGCCAGGGCCTGGCCCAGGTCACCAACGATGAGTTCATCAAGCTGGGTGGCGAAGTGGTCGATTTCACCGCCATTACCCCGGGCGAGTCCGATTACAGCGCCACCCTGGCCGACGTGGCTTCCAAGCAGCCGCAGGCCATCTACTTCGGCGGCTATAACGCGGAAGCGGCCGTGATCGTCAATCAGATGAAGCAGTCTGGCCTCGACGGCGTGATCTTCTTCGGCGACGATGGCACCTTCGGCCAGGACTTCCTGGACCGCACCGCCGCCAACAGCGAAGGCACCTACTCCACCTCGCTGGTCCCGTCCGCTTCGGAGGCCAAGGCCAAGTTCGACGCCGCCTACGAAGCCGCCTATCAGACCCCGGCGGGCAAACTTTCGCCCTACACCTGGACCGCGTACGACTCCGCTGCCGCGCTGATCGCCACCATCAAGTCGGTGGCCATCCTTGGCGACGACGGCAACCTGTACATCCCGCGCGCCGCCCTGGTTGCGGCCGTCCGCTCGATCAAGGATTACCAGGGCCTCTCCGGCATGGTGACCTGTCTCGAGAATGGCGAGTGCGCCTCCTCCGGCCCGACCTTCTACATCGCTAAGGACGGCGTGTGGGTCGAGGCTGAGAAGTAGTTCCCGTCCGATCCTGCTCGAAGAAACGAGTGCAGCGGGGTGGGGCCTTCCTGCCCCGCTGCACAGCTTTGACGCATTGGAGGTTCGATGGCAACAGAAGAGAAAGTTCGCAAGAAGAAGATCGGCACCTACCAGGTTGTGCAGATTATCCTGGGTGTGCTGTTTGGGGGCTACTTGGCCTGGCGGCTCTATGAGATCCTGATCGCCAACCCCGTTTACGGACCGGATACCTGGTTGCGATTTGCGATTGCTGGCATTATTCTCGGTAGTGTTTATGCGTTGGTTGCCATCGGGTACACCCTGGTGTATGGCATCCTTCACATGATCAATTTCGCGCATGGCGATATCATGATGATCGGCGCCTTTGGCGGCTATTTTGTATTCGAAGGACTCAAGAGCATCCCCGCGCCCACCGCCGCGGACCCCGGCCTGAATTTTTTGAATGCATACCCGGTCATATCCGTCATTCTGGCCTTCGTGGTGGGGGTGTCTGTGGCGGCGCTTAGCGGATATTTCCTGGAGCGCATCGCCTATCGTCCGCTGCGCAGTGCGCCGCGCCTGGTGCCGCTTATCTCGGCCATTGGCGCGTCGATCTTCCTGGAAAACGCGGCCATGTTGATGTTTGGCGCGCAGCGCCGCGACTTCACCAACCCGACCGTGCTGACCCGCGGCGACGGCTGGGAACTGCCCGTCGGCGGTGGGACGGTCATCCTGACCTACACCGGTGTCCTGACTTTCGTCCTGTCCATCGTCATCCTGGTCCTGCTCTACCTGCTGGTGCAGCGTACCCGCATGGGGCGCGCCATGCGCGCCGTGGCCGAGAACAAGAATGTGGCGGCCCTGATGGGTATCAATGTGGATGGCATCATCAGCCGCACGTTCATCCTGAGCGGTGCATTGGCCGGGGCGGCCGGCGTCATGTGGGGCATCCACCTGGGGCTGGTGTATTACTTCCTGGGCTTCATTCCGGGTATCAAGGCCTTTACGGCGGCTGTCCTGGGTGGCATCGGCAACCTGCCGGGCGCCATGCTGGGCGGATTGTTCCTGGGCGCCGTCGAAGCGTTGGGACCGGCCGTGCTGGGTATCGACTTCCAGTTGAAGGATGTGCTGGCTTTCGGCATTCTCATCCTGGTATTGATCTTCCGCCCGACCGGCATCCTGGGCGAAGTATTGAGCGAGGAGAAGGTGTGATGAAACCCCAGATCAAATCATCGCTGAACGCCGGGCTGACCTTCGGCATCGTCACCCTGTTCCTATACCTGATCGGCTTCACCACCACGGCCAGCCAGATCATCCAAAACCTGCTGAAACTCGAGCCTGAGTCCAAGGTGCTGGGCATGGACGCGCTCCCTTTCAGTTTTGCGCTATTCCTCGGGCTGATCGGCCTGTGGGCCGGGGCGCGCCAGGCGCGCGCCATGCACAAGGGACAATCCGTAGGCGTGGTCCTGGGATCCGCCGTCCTGACGGGTCTTGTCCATGGGCTGATCGTGGCGCTGGTTGCCTACGTTACAGGCTCCCTGAATGCCTCGGGCGTCAAGTTGAACACCTACTTGTCGCAATTGCTGCCCGCTTCGGTGCAACTCTTCCTCTTCGACCAGCCGCCCGCGACGGGCGCATTCTTGCAGTTGGGCTTCCTGACGCTCACGAGCTTCCTGGGCGGTGCGCTGGTCTATGGCCTGATGGCTAGCGACATCTTCGGCAGGCTGGCCGCGGCTTGGCGTTCCCTGTGGAGCCGCGTGAATGACCTGCCCGCGGTCGCCAAATTCCGCGCCAGCCCGGCCTTCAATTATGTAGCCTACGGCCTGGCGGCGGTGTTCCTGTTGCTGCTGCCCCTGCGCGCCGGCCAGTATTGGAATTACACCCTCGGCACGGTCGGCATCTACGTCCTGCTCGGGCTGGGACTGAACATCGTGGTCGGCCTGGCAGGCCTGTTGAATTTGGGATACGTGGCCTTCTTCGCCATCGGGGCCTACACTGTGTCCCTGCTGACCGCCCCCTCGCCCCACGGCCTGGTCTGGGACTTCTGGCTGGTCCTGCCCATCGGCATCCTTGCCGCGACGCTGGTCGGCATCCTGCTGGTCGTGCCCGTTCTGCGGATGCGCGGCGACTACCTGGCCATCGTCACGCTCGGCTTCGGTGAGATCATCCGCATCCTCAGCAAGAGCGACGCTCTGACCTGGCTCACAGGCGGCCCCAAGGGTGTTAATAACGTCGGCGGCCCCGCCCTGTTTGGGCGCACGTTCGATGACGTCGGCTACTTATATCTGATCTTCCTGTCGGTGCTGTTGGCCATCTTTGTCACGCGCCGCCTGCAAAACTCGCGGGTCGGTCGCGCCTGGGAATCCATGCGCGAGGACGAGACCGTCTCGCGCGCGATGGGCATCAACATCCTCCGTCATAAGGTGCTGGCCTTCGCCATCGGCGCAGCCTTTGCAGGACTGGGCGGCGTGCTCTTTGCGGCCCGTAACCAGTTCACGGGACCCGAAGACCACAACATGATGGTCTCCATCAATGTGCTGTCGGCGGTGATTGTAGGCGGCATGGGCAGCATCCCCGGTGTGATCGCGGGCGCCTTCGTGTTGAAGGGCCTGCCCGAGATACTGCGTGAACTCGAGAACTACCGCGTACTGGCCTTTGCGGCCCTGCTGGTGGTGATGATGCTGGTGCGCCCCTCGGGCATCCTGCCTGCCTCGCGCCGCAAATTTGAATTTCAGTCAGGCGACGAGTCTTCGAACCGCGGCGGCGAAGGGAGCGCAAAATGAAGACCGTTCTCGAAACCCGTGGAGTCACCAAGCAATTTGGCGGCCTCCTGGCCGTCAATCGCGTGGACCTGGTCGTGCCCGAGAATTCGATCTTCAGCGTCATTGGCCCCAATGGGGCGGGCAAGACCACCTTTTACAACTGTATCACGGGCTTTTACACGCCCGAAAAAGGCGAGGTGCTGTTCTTCGGCGAATCGCTGGTGGGGCTTTCGCCCGACCAGATCACCTATCGCGGCATCGCCCGCACCTACCAGAACATCCGCCTCTTCTCGACCATGAGCGCCATCGAGAATATCATGGTGGGCGAACATTCCCGCCTGCGCGCCACCTGGGCCGAGGCGATCATCCGCACTCCGCGCATGGTGCGGGAGGAGAAGGCGGCGGTCGAAGAAGCGCGCCGTCTGTTGAATTTTGTCGGCCTGGCGGGCCTGGGCGACCAGGCTGCCCGCAATCTGCCCTATGGAGCGCAGCGCCGCCTTGAGATCGCGCGCGCGCTGGCGAGCAAACCAAAACTGCTGCTGCTCGACGAGCCGACGGCGGGCATGAACCCCAACGAGACAGCCGAAATGGTCAGCTTTGTGCGCCGTCTGCGCGACGAATTGGGCATCGCCATCCTGCTCATCGAACACGACATGCGCATGGTTATGGGCGTCAGCGACCGCATCGCCGTGCTGGACTATGGCGAAAAGATCGCCGAGGGCAGCCCGTCCGAGATCCAGCACAACCCGAGGGTGATCGAAGCCTACCTCGGGAAACCGATGTCTGAGTAGGCGAGCGAGGAATCTCATGGCAATGCTTGAAGTTACCAACATCCACACCTACTACGGCAACATCCACGCCCTCAAGGGCATCTCGCTCACGGTCGAACAGGGCGAGATCGTTACGCTGATCGGCGCGAACGGCGCAGGCAAGACCACCACGCTCAGCAGCATCTGCGGCCTGACCAAACCCCGTCAGGGGACGATTACGCTCGAAGGACGGGACCTGACTCCCACCCGCCCGCACGATATCGTCTCGCTGGGCGTCTCGATGGTGCCCGAGGGGCGCGGCATCTTTGCCCGCCTGACCGTGGCCGAAAACCTGGACCTGGGTGCTTACTCGCGCACCCCCAACCGTCAGGAAGCCGAAAAGGACCTGGGCGAGATCTTCTCCCTTTTCCCGCGTCTGAAAGAGCGTTATCGCCAGGTGGCGGGCACGCTCTCGGGCGGCGAACAACAGATGCTGGCCATGGGCCGCGCCATCATGGCCCACCCGCGCCTGTTGCTGCTCGACGAACCTTCGATGGGGCTGGCTCCCATCCTGGTGCAAAGCATCTTCGATATCATCAAGTCCATCAACCAGCGCGGAACCACCATTTTGCTGGTCGAACAAAACGCGCTGATGGCGCTTTCCATCGCATCGCGCGGATACGTGCTTCAAAGCGGGCAGATCGTACTGAGCGATACGGCCCATAACCTGCGCGAGAATGAGATGGTCCAGAAGGCCTATCTCGGCGCGGGATAGAAGCCATTCAATTCGAATCGAAACTGGGCCGGCATTGCGTCGGCCCAGTTTTTTGAGAGCTAATGAAGCCTACGGTAATCCAAAGGCCTTGACGAGGAAGACGGCCATCTGCGCGCGGGTAACGGAGGATCCCGGGCAGTAATTTCCGCCGCCGCAGCCCGTGGTGATGCCCTCGTTAGCGAGCTGCTCGATCCACTTGGCGGCCCAGTAACTGGAGGAAATATCGGCGAACATGGTGCCGGTGGCGACGGGTGGCGTGTAGGCGCTGCCGTGCTCTCCGCGCAGCAGGAAGATCGCCATCTGGTCGCGGGTCACGCTGGCCTCGGGGCAGAAGTTGCCG
>CALLJA010000449.1 GCA_938008865.1 uncultured Anaerolineales bacterium | reverse complement strand
TTTCGAAGTTATGCGGCGTCGTGAAGCACACGCAGGCGCGGTCGAACGAGTCGACCTCCGAGACGTGGGCGCGACGGCCATTCCACCAGGCGCCGAGACCGTCGGCGGCGCACAACATTTCGTCCAACGCAGGGAAATAGGACGCTCCCACGCGGACCACGCCGTCGATCTCCAGCCCGATCAGCACGCCGTACAACGGCACGCCGCGCATGAAGGACTTGGTCCCGTCGATGGGATCGATGATCCAGCGGAAGGTTTCGCCCGCGCCCGCCGTCTCGCCAAACTCCTCGCCCACGATGGCGTGACCAGGGTAGGTCCGCTCGATCTCGCCGCGGATGAACTGCTCGGCGGCGCGGTCAGCCGCGGTGACGGGTGTATCGTCCGCCTTGAAATCGGGACGGATGCCCGTGTTGTAATAGCCCAGCGTGATGCGTCCCGCGCGATAGGCCAGGAAGGTGGTGAAATCGAGGTAGGGTTGTAGGTTCATAATAAGGTTCCTTTGCAATGTGAGTTCATGAGCTTTGTTTCATGGCTTTGGCAAAATATAAGGGACAAGTTCTCCCGTGCGGACGTTCAAAGTCCAATAGCCATCTCCATAATGTTTCTCTAGCACGATGGTTTCGGAATTAATCCAAAGATTCTTAACATCATATGGATTAGCTGGCATTAACTGGCGCAGATCGTTGTCGATCAATATTTTGAACTGGCGCGACTCCAGATTGTACGAAAAAATGGAAAAACCTGCCTTCATACTTTCATCGATCCATCCTTCCAAAGCCGCAACAAAAATTAAATTCTTCCCATCAGGAGACCATTTAAACATGCCAACATCTTCATATTTTTCCTTGAGCGGAAAGGTCATTTGATCCTGAGTGTGAAGGTCACGGACAATAACCCGATATGGTCGGCCTCCTTCGGCAAAGGCGTAATACTGTTCATCAGGGGAAAGAGCAAAGCGAGTATAGTTGTATTCAGCGTCCAATACACCCATCTCCAGATCGAAACGATATAGGCCAAAAGCCTCATTGAATATCAAGCTTGGACCATCAATACAACAGAAATACTTTTTCAAATAAACATGTTTTCCGTCTACAGACCAGCGATAGAACTTGTAATAAGTTTTGCTGAGAGGTTCACCACTTTCAGTAAAACCATTATCAATTGCAGGGACATGCCACTCTCTACTCCCGTCAAAACGTGCTATTTTTGTGTAGTCATTGGACTCGCAGGTTACAACAAACCACTGCTGGTCAGGCGAAATGATCTGGGAAATATCAAGGGTAAAATCTCTACACTCATCAAGGTAAACATAAGCTGTGGCTTGTAAAGGGAATAGGATCGGTGTAGGTGTTCTCGTTGGCCAGGGCGTCAATGTGCGATAAGGCTTTGGAGTTATGCTGGCAGGCCAATAAGTAGGTGTTATTGATGGTGTCGGTAAAGCAGGCTGTTCTGTTTTAATCTCAGCACAACCCACGATAAACAAAACCATCGCCAGAAGAATTACTTTCCCTCGTTTCAAGTCAGGCAACATTTATCCCTCCAGGGTTCTGAGCAGAACCTCAAGCAGCTTCTTCTCTTCCTCTTCATTACTCACTTCCCCATCCAGCCAGGAGGCGCGCAGGCGGGAGAGGATTTCCTTGTATTTCGGTCCAGGCGGCAGGCCCAGGGATTTCAGGTCGTCGCCCGTGGTGTGCGGTTTGACGCGCCGCCACGTGGTGAGGTAGGTCGTCAGTGCGGATTCGCGCGTCATCAGTCCCACTGAATAGACTGAGAGCGGCGGGAATTTCTCCAGTGCGAAGGTCCAGGCGCTGGGGCTGGCGGAGAGCCATTCGGGGAGTTGCCGCTTCAGACGCGAAGCGCCAATCAGCGCCTCGCTCAACTCGGACGTGAAATCCAGTCGGCGGGACAGGGCGACCAGGTCCTCGGCAGGGACCTCTGCCAGCCAAAGCAGGAAACCGAGCGTGACACGGTCGCAGGGAAGGTTCAAGTCCGCGCTGGGGAGTTGACCGAGCAGGCTGGCGCGGGTCGAGTCAAAGCGCGGCAAGGCAGGGTGGATGACACGCAGCACGCCCAGATCGTCCGCACGCAGGAGCATCGCGGCGGCGTTCTCCTCGGCCAGGATCAAGTCCAGTTCGTGGCGCAAGCGTTCGCCGCTGAGGCTGGACAGCACGCCCAAGGCCTCGGCGTCGATCCACTTCAGCGTAGCAGGCTCGATCTGAAATTCATAACGTCCTTCATAACGGGCGGCGCGCAGGATGCGCGTGGGATCGTCCACGAAGGAACGCGGATGCAGGACGCGAATCCATCCACGCTGCAAGTCGGCCTGCCCATCGAGCGGGTCGAGCAATTCGCCGAATTGGTCCCCGTCCACACGGATGGCCATGGCGTTGATGGTGAAATCGCGGCGGCGCAGGTCATCTGCGATGGTGGACGGAGTCACGCTCGGCAATGCGCCAGGAAACTCGTACGTCTCCGAGCGGGCGGTGATCAGGTCGAGAGTCTCGTCCGAGTCAGGCAGATGCCAGATGGCAGTGTGGAACGGGACGTGCGGGGTGAGCTTCCCGCCGTGTTTCTTAACCAACGCTTTGCCCAACTGAATGGCGTCGCCTTCGACGATCACATCCAGGTCGTGGACGGGGCGCCCGAGCAATAAGTCGCGCGCGAATCCGCCCACCAGGTAGCAGGGGAAGCCCAGGGCGGCGCTTTGGTCGGCAACGCGCGAGAGCAGGGTCCGCTTTTCGGGCGGGAGCAAGCAGGGGTCCAGGAGGCGGGCGGCGAGGCTCATCGCGTTATCCGCCAAGTTTTGGGTCGAGC
>CALLJA010000448.1 GCA_938008865.1 uncultured Anaerolineales bacterium | reverse complement strand
TTCCACCTTCCAGCCGACCAGGCGCAGGCTCAGGCGCGCCAGCAGGTGCAGCGCATCGCTCAGGAGGGGGGTGTTGAAGATGGTGGTCTTCATGATTTGATTGTATACCATAACCCCGCCCCGCCTCGAAAGTCGCTCAGAGATTGTTTCTTATGAGTCTTTTCACCACAGAGGTCACAAAGATCACGGAGGAAAGCCTTTAAAAACTCTGTGGACTCGGTGTTCTCTGTGGTGAATGCTTTTGTCTCGCAGCGCCTCAGGCCCGCCGTTCTGTGGTTAAATAGCCCCATGACCGTGAAAAGCTCCCTTCGCTCCCTCGTCTATCAAACCGAAAAGTTGACCCAGCGCCTGCGCTTTGTGGCGCAGCCCGCGCCTCAAAACGGGTGGCCAATCCTGTTGGGTGTTTCCTTCCCGAAGAGCGGCACGCACCTGCTCGACCAGATCCTGCTCGGGCTGGCGCAGGTCGCGCCGTTCTCGAAGCGTGTGCATTCCTTCTATGCCGAATACGAGGGCGAGAGCGGGGCCAAGCGCGCGCCCGAGCAGGCCCTGCGCTGGCTGGATTCCCTGCGCCCGTGTGACATCGCTTCGGCCCATCTCTTCGCCCGCCCCGAGGCCGCCGTCCGCGTCTGCTCGCCGCGCTTCGCGCCGTACTTCATCTTTCGCGACCCGCGCGATGTGGTGGTCTCGCACGTCTTCTACGTGACTGACATGGAAGCGCGTCACGTCCATCACGCCTATTATCAGTCGCTGCCCGATTTCGACGCGCGGCTCAAGGTCAGCATTCTGGGACGGCCCGACGCGGAGGTCGAATTCCCGGACATCGCCGAGCGCTTCTCGCCCTACCTCGGCTGGATCGACCGCCCCGAGGTGCTGACCCTCCACTTCGAGGATTTGATCCACGAGCGCGCCGCGACCCTGTCCCGCATCCTCGACCATCTGCTGGCCCGCGCCCCGCTTTCTTCGCCCCGTGAGTTGGCCCTGTCTGCGATGGAAGAGTCCATCAACCCGGGCAAATCTCCCACCTTCCGCTCGGGTAAGACGGGCGAATGGAAGAAGCACTTCACCGACGAGCACAAACGCATCTTCAAGGAAGTGGCGGGGGATTTGTTGGTGAAGTTGGGGTATGAGAAGGACGGGAATTGGTAAGGGCGGGAATCGGACATCGGGATTCGGGAATCGGAAATCGGGAATCGGTTGGAGGTTGAGATGAGTGTGAAGAGTTTAGAGACGTTGGAGGCATGGGAGAAGGCGCGTAATTTCTCTGTGAGAATTTATCGTGAGGTACTGCCCCTGCTTCCGTCCGAAGAAAAGTGGAACTTGAATCAGCAATTGCGGCGTTCCGCCAGCAGCGTCCCCGCCAACATCGCGGAGGGATATGGCCGCTTCTACTACCAGGAGACCATCCGTTTTTGTTATATTGCCCGAGGTTCTTTGGAAGAGACGTTGAGCCATCTGGTCTTGTGCGCGGAGATGAATTACATTCCCAGGCCCCTGTTCGACACGCTTGAACAGGATGGCGAGAAATTGTCTCAACTGATTAACGGCTACATCGGCTACCTCAAACGCAGCAAACAAGGCCTGAATGAGCCAGGCGCAAATCAGGCCGTCAGGGAAGAACAATCTCAATACGATCTTCCCTTGCCCGAAGACTCCTCAACCGAATAAAAGTATCCCATGCCCGACTCCCGACTCCCCACTCCCGACCCTTGCTCCATCGTCATTCGCGCGTATAACGAATCCGCTCACCTGCCGCGGTTGCTGGAGGGCATCCGCCAGCAGACCGTCCGGGATGTGGAAGTCATCCTGGTGGACTCAGGCTCGACCGACGGGACCGTGTCCATCGCGGAGTCCTTCGGGGCGCGGATCGTGCACATCCCGTCCGCGGAGT
>CALLJA010000447.1 GCA_938008865.1 uncultured Anaerolineales bacterium | reverse complement strand
AAGAAGGAACCCATGTACTTCTTAAAATTGATCTCCACCTTCTTCAAGGTCAACGTGCAGATGTCCCTGGCCTACCGCGCCGACACGGTGGTCAACATCCTGCTCAACCTGATGTGGCTGGGCTGGGAACTGCTCGGGCTGAACATCATCTTCAGCAACACCACCTCGCTGGGCGGATGGGGCATCGGCGAACTGATCGCTCTATTGGGCGTCTTTCGCCTGATCAACACCCTGATGATCGCCCTGATCTGGCCCAATACCCAGCGCTTCAACGAAAGCATCCGCGACGGCTCGCTCGATTACACCCTGCTGCAGCCCGCGCCCAGCATGTTCCTGGTGACCTTCTCGCGCATCACCGTCTGGCGCATCTGGGACCTGCTGCTGGCCGTCATCCTGATCCTGGTCGGGATCAATATGTCGGGCGATGTCGCCACCCTGCCTAGCGTCCTGACCTTCCTGCTGTTGACCGTTTCGGGAGCGGTCGTCATCTACAGCCTGTGGATCGTGCTGATCGCCCTGACCTTCTGGTTTACCAAGTTCGACAACAACGTCACCATCCTGCAGGCCCTGCTCGATGCGGGCCGCTACCCCGTCACGGTCTACCCCGTCTGGCTGCGCATCATCGTCACCTACATCATCCCCATCGCCATCGCCACCACAGTCCCGCTGCAGGCCCTGCGCGGCGACCTGACCCTCGCTCGGGTGCTGGTCTTCCTGGCCGTCAGCGTTGCCGCCGCCTGGATCGCCTCGCTGGTCTGGAAGGCGGGCGTCAAACGCTACAGCGGCGCGAGCAGTTGACCGCTTGACAGCATCTCCACTCCAATGATATAAACACGCCCAACATGAACGGCTTCTTCGGCATGACCATGACCATGACTACCCTCCGCCTCGCGCGTAGGGTTCGTTTGGTTGGCCAAGCCTGAGAAGACGGCACAAGTCCACACAAACGCCCTGCGCGCTACGCGCAGGGCGTTTTTATTTTCAACAAGGAGCGCGTTATGTCAGAGAACTCATCCAAAACACTGGTCATAAAATTCGGCGGGACCTCCGTCGGCATCGGCATGCCCAACGCGGTGCAGATCGTCAAGGATACCCGCGCCGATTGGGGACGCGTCGTCGTGGTGACCTCGGCCATCTCGGGCGCCACCGACCGCCTGTTGAGCTCGGCCGTCCACGCCGCCCAGGGCGACCTGACCATTCTGCGCTCGGCCTCGGCCTGGCTCCGCCAAAGCCACGCTGACCTGGCCGAGAAGCTGGTGGCCGACCCCGCGCGTCGCGCCCAGGTCAACACCGAGATCGGCGCGTTGATCGACTCGTTCGTCGAGTTGTGCCGCGCCATCGGCGTGCTGGGCGAAGCCTCGCCGCGCGCGCTGGATGCGGTCGCTTCACTGGGCGAGCGCATGAGCGTGCGCCTGCTCTCGTCCGCCATCGAAAGCGCGGGCGTGCCCTCGAAATACGTGGAGGCCACCGAAATAATTCTGACCAATGACCGCTTCCAGCACGCCCATCCCGATTTTGCGCAGACCACCGAGCGGACGCGGCGCGTGCTCAACCCGCTGCTCGACCAAGGCCTCGTCCCCGTGGTGACAGGCTTCATCGGCGCGACGGAGAAGGGCGCCATCACCACGCTGGGACGCGGCGGCTCGGACTATTCCGCGGCCATCCTCGGCGCCGCCCTGCC
>CALLJA010000446.1 GCA_938008865.1 uncultured Anaerolineales bacterium | reverse complement strand
GGCGCGGCCCAACTGGGCGACTGGCTCAGCAACCTGGCCATGTTCATCGTCTTCTGCGCAGTCGTGATCCTGGGAATGCAAAAATTGCAGGCCGAGATCGCCTTCGGCGAGACACAGGCCCGCCAGGCGGTCGGCGAACTGGAACAGTCCCGCCGCAGCCTGGAGGAACGCATCCAACTGCGCACCGCCGACCTGGAGACGGCTCGCACCAACAGCGAACGGCGCGCGCGCCAGTTCGAGGCCATCGCCCAGGTGGCGCGCGTCATCGCGTCCATCCAGAACCTGGAGGCGCTGCTGCCGCGCATCACCCAGGTCATCAGCCAGCAATTCGGCTATTACCATGTCGGCATCTTCATGATCGACAGTGCCCGCGAGTACGCCGTCCTAAAAGCGGCCAACACCGAGGGCGGGCAGAAAATGCTTGCGCGCGGACACAGCCTCAAGGTTGGACAGACAGGCATTGTGGGGTATGTGGCGGGCACGGGTAATCCGCGTATTGCCATGAACGCGGGTGAGGATATCGTCTTCTTCAACAACCCCGACCTGCCCCAAACCCGCTCCGAAATGGCCCTGCCGTTGCGTATCCAGCGCGAGCTGATCGGCGTGCTAGACGTGCAGAGCGTGGAGGTCAACGCCTTCAAACCCGAAGACGTGGACGCCCTGTCCACACTGGCAGACCAGGCCGCCATCGCCATCCAGAATGCGGGTTCCTTCCGCGAGGCGCAGGAACTGATCGCCGAGGCGCAGCGTACCACCAGCCAGTATATCGCCCAGGCATGGAGAGTACTGCGCCCTGCCGCCACCGCCAGCGGCTACCGCTCGTCGGGTACGGGCATCCAGGCCCTGGAGAAGCCGCTCGAAGGCGAGCATATCAAACAGGCCATGCGCGATAACCAAACCGTGCTCGAAGCGCACAAACTGGCCGTGCCTATCCGCTTGCGCGGACAGGTGGTAGGTACGATCAACTTACAATCGCAGGCGGGCCGCACCTGGAGCGCAGACGAAGTGGATATCGCCGAGGCTGTGTCTGAACGCCTGGCACTGGCACTCGAAACCTCGACCCTGTTGCGGGTCACCCAACACCGCGCCGATGTCGAGCGCATCACGACCGATATCACCGGCAAGCTTAGTTCGTCCATCCGCATCGAAACCATCATCCAGACGGCAGCCGAAGAATTGAGCCGCGCCCTGGGCGGCTCAGACATCACCGTGCAAATCCAACCCCTCGAAGGAGAAGCGGGATGAAACACACAACGTGGAAGATCTTTACGGCGCTGTGCGTCCTCTCGCTGCTGACCTCGTGCGGCGCGTTCGAGAATGCGCCCGCCGCTCCCCTGCCGCCCCTGCGCGTGGAATATTCCATGTGGTGGGGCGATTACACCATCATCATCGCCCAAGAACGCGGCCTGTTCGAGAAATATGGCGTGGAAGTGGAGCCCGTCTTCTACGAATCGTACTACGACGGCCTGCCCGACCTGGCTGCCGGTCAGATCGACGGTTCCATGATTAATATCGGCGACGCGTTGAACGTTTCGCGCCACACTGACCTGAAAATTGTGGCCGTGTACGACGATGGCGGCCCGAATACCATGGTGGCCAGCCCGTTCATCACGCGTGTCTCGGACTTGAGAGGCAAACGGCTGGGCGTGCCGCTCGGTTCACCTTATGAACTCTTCGTAACCCAGATGCTGGAGACTGGCGGCCTGTCACTCTCGGACGTTTCTTTGTTCAACTACGACCCGTCCGCCGTCCCGGGCGCGATGGGGACCTACATCGATGCGGGTTTCACCTGGGAACCATACACCAGTCAGGCGCTCCAAAATGGCAACCGTATCCTGTTCACCTCGGGCGGCGGGGAGATGCTCTTCCCGGACGTGATCGCC
This sequence comes from uncultured Anaerolineales bacterium, assembly GCA_938008865.1. Lineage (GTDB taxonomy): Bacteria > Chloroflexota > Anaerolineae > Anaerolineales > Villigracilaceae > JACPVF01. The sequence goes on along the minus strand of CALLJA010000446.1, from coordinate 7,966 downwards.
TTCCGCCGTGAGACGGTGGACAGCCGTCCTAACGATATCCGCGCTTTCCTCAAGGCCTGGTTCGAAGCCGTCAAATTCCGACGGCAGAATCCCCAGGCCTCCCGTCAGATCATTGCCAACTACCTGGGCGTGCGGGTCGACAGCATCGAACTTGAATCGCCCGTAAAACTCCTGAACCAGAGCGAGAACCTGGAACTCTACCAGCCTGCCCTTGACGGTACTGAGTCCGAACTTCAACAGATCGCAGCCACCAATGCATCCTTCCTCGTGCGCATCGGCACGCTCACCAACCTGCCCGACCTGGCCGCCATACTCGATGGATCCTTCCTGCGCTAAGGCCGCCCCATGCCTGAGAGAAACCCCATGACCCCCGATACCCGGCCGAACAGCCAACCCGCCTTGCAAGAGGAACAGGCCCGCCACAGGCGGAATGCGCTGTGGATCAGTGCCATTACCGCCGTCACGCTGACCGTCATCACGATCTTCGTGCTCTATACCATCCAGCGCGAGCAGACCTCGGTGTACGAGGTCGCCTACCTGACCGGGATGCTGGCTGTGGCCGCCATCCTCAGCCTGGGGCTCAGTTACCGCGGACAGACCGGCAGCGGCATCGGAATCATGCTCGGCGGTATGCTGGTGCTAACTTTCCTGTTGCCTTACCTGGCGCCCAGGCAGGTCATCGCCCCGGCCCTGGCCAGCATCATTATGGTCACCACCATCGCCTCGGCCACCCTGCCCGCGGCTTGGGCCCTCCGCGCTGGCATCCTGGCAGCGGCTATGGGTCTGTTTGCCGTCATCGCCGACCTGTTCACGCCGGCCGGGTTCGGCATTCAGGGGCCCTCCACCGGCAACCTGCCGGTATCCGCCGGGCTGGTGGCGATCTACACGATCATCGTTCTGCGGCGGTACGGTTCGTACAATCTGCGCACCAAGATCCTGGTAGCCTTCGTCTTCGTGGCTTTCGTGCCGCTGGCTATCCTTGGCACCTATAATTTTATTTCGACCCAGCGGCAGATCCAGGCGCAGGGCCAGCAAAGCCTGTCTGAACTGGCGCAGACCGCGGCAGCTCAAGCCGACACCTATCTCCAGACCCAACTCGACAATCTGCGCATCGAAGCGCAGCAGCCTTCCATCATTGAGTTCATGACCCTGCCCACATTCCAGCGCCAGGGAAGCGCCGAAGAATCCAACGCCCTCAGGACTCTAAACACCCTCGTTCGCAAGGACTCACTCTTCATATACTCATACGCGATCCTCGATGTAAGCGGCAGGAACATCCTTGACACCGTCGAAGAACAGATCGACCGCGACGAAAGCCGCGAAGATTATTTCCGCATTCCCTTTGCAAATGGCCTGCCTTACGTGTCCACCCTGACCTTCGAGCCAGGTAACAAGACCAATATCCATTTTAGCGCTCCCATCCGTAACCCGTCTGGCGATGTGATTGGTGTGCTGCGCGCAGAATACAATGCCGCTGTTTTCCAGGCTCTGTTGCGTTCGCTCTTGCAGGGCCACCAGGACCAGAGCCAGATCCTGGCACTGGTGGATAACGAAACCTTCGTGCGCGTGGCATACACCGGACAGCGCGAACTGCTTTACAAGAGCCTTCAAAATTACGGACCCATCGATGTCGCCACCCTGCAATCCCAGGGGCGTCTGATGCCCGGCACGCTCGACAATACCATCGCCGCCTCCGCAGACCTGGTCCGCGGCCTGCAAAGCCTCGATGCATCACCCTTCTTCAGCATGGACTCGGCCGAATTGGGTGGGACGGCGCTGACGACCGGTGCGCCCCTCACCACCCTGCGCTGGACGGCCGTAGCCCTGCAATCGGAGCAAGTGTTGTTCGCGCCGATTCGCGAGCAGAGCCGCATCGTGGTACTGGCCTCCATTGGCCTATTGCTGTTGGCCGTAGTCTTCGCCTTGATCGCCGCCCAGTTCATCTCTGCTCCGGTGCTCGGCCTGACCCGCACCGCTGAACAGTTGGCCAGCGGAGACCTCTCGGCACGCGCCAATGTGAGCACCAGCGACGAGATCGGCGGCCTCGCTAATGCCTTCAATCGCATGTCTGACCAGTTGACCCAAACCCTGAGCGGACTGGAAGCCCGCGTAACCGAACGCACTGCCGAGGTCGAAACCGCCCGCAGGCAAAGCGAACAACGCGCCCGCGACCTGGAGACCATCAGCGATGTGGCCCGCATCATTTCCGGCGAGCAAAGGCTGGAAGCGCTTCTGCCGCTTATCGCCAACCTCGTAAGCGAGAAATTCGAGCACTATCACACCGGCATCTTCCTGACCGACGCCAACCGTCAGTACACCATCCTGCAGGCGGCCAGCAGCGAAGGCGGCAAGCGCATGCTGGCACGCGGCCATCGCCTGGAGGTAGGCCAGACCGGCATCGTGGGCTACGTGGCCCAGACCGGCCAGCCTCGTATCGCGCTCGATGTGGGTGCCGACGCGGCCTTCTTCAACAATCCTTTCCTGCCCGAGACCCGCTCCGAGATCGCTTTGCCACTCAACGTGCGCGGGCAGACCATCGGCGCGCTGGACGTACAGAGCACCGAAGGCGGCGCTTTCAGCGCTGACGACATCAACATCCTGTCCATCCTGGCGGATCAGGTCGCCATCGCCATCGACAATGCGCGTCTGTTCGGCCGCACCGAGAGCGCGCTGGCTGAAGTGCAATCGGTCTATCGCCAGTACATCACCCAGGAGTGGAGCGGGTTTACCCGCCGCACCGGCGGGCTGGGATACCATCAGAGTGCTGGCGGCGGCAGCCGCTTCGAGACCCGCGAGATGGAACCCGCCGCCCGCGCCGCGCTCGAAAGCGGTGAAGTGGTCGTCATCCCCTCCGAAGACGGCACCTCGCTGGCCATGCCGGTCAAACTGCGCGGACAGGTGATCGGTTTCATCAACGTCCAGACCGTGCGCAGGGAACACGAGTGGTCGGCGGACGAGATCAGCCTGGTGCAGGCCGTCAGCGACCGCCTGGCGCTCTCGCTGGAGAACGCGCGCCTGTTCGAGGAATCCACCCGCCGCGCCGACCTGGAGCGCATCTCGGCCGAAATTGCGGGCCGCATCGGTTCGTCCATCCAGCTCGAGTCCATCCTTCAGATCACCGCCCAGGAATTGAGCCGTGCTTTGGGTGGCGGCACCGAGGTGCTGGTGCAGGTCCAGCCCATGCCGTCTGACAAGCCCAGGCAAGGCTAACCACCCGTCACGCAGCCTTTTTTCGAGAGAAACCTTATGCGATCTTCCGACCCTCAAAACCAGTCCACGTCGCCTGCCGACAAGCAGACCATCCTTCACCGCACCATGCTGCTCTTCGGTGTGATGGGCTTTGTAGCCGTGGCCGTGGTCGAGGTGTTCTATTTCAACCTGCTGCGCTCGAGCGGCGCCTGGCAATATACAGCCCTGTTGATCGTCAACGGCGTGTTGGGGATCGGCATCCTCATCAACGCCCTGGTGCAGTTGCGGACGAAGAACCCCATGCTGGCGGCCTGGGGGATGATCGTCCTGGTCAACTTGACGTTCCCGTCCGCTTCGATCTTCATCTCAGGCCTGAGCATTCTCTTCGCGGTAGGCGGGTTCATTTTTACCGCCAGCTTCGCCCTGCAGGGCCTGCCCCGTTCTCAGGTGCGTGTGGCGCTAATCTTCGGCGCGTTCTTCATTCCCATCAACCTGCTCGCGGAATTCGGGCTGCGGGCGTTCGAGCGTGTGCCCATCGGGGCGCAGGTCCAGCAGATCCTGGTGATCGTCATCGGCGCTGTGGTGCTCTTCTACGGAATGCACCTGATCGCCCAGACCGAATTCAAGTCCATGCGGACCCAGTTCAACCTGACTTATCTGCTGGCGGTGGTCGTGCCATCGCTGATCATCGGTATTCCGTCCGTCATGTACACGCAGCAGATCCTGGCCGAAAAGGCCGTGCAGTCACTGCAGAGCGGTGGCGCGCGGGCCGCGGCCCAGGTCGAGACCTTCCTGCGCGAGAACCTGTCCTCCATCCAGGCGGATGCCAGCCTGCCGAGCGTGACCGGCTTTTTGAAGGGCGAGGAGACCAGCCAGGAAGCTGAAGACACCCTGCTGGCGCTCGGCTCCACCCGCACCGACATCAAGGCCTACCTGATCTTCGACGCCGACGGCAACAAGGTCTTCGACACCAGCGAAGAGCAAACTCACACCGAAAGCAACGAAGCCCTGGCCCCGTATTTTATCGAGGCGGTCCAGACCCGCCAGGCCTACGCTTCGGACGTGTTATTCGAGCCGCAGAACGGTGCGGCAGAACTGTACTTCAGCGCCCCTATCCTCGATAATGAGTCGGGCCGAATTTTGGGCGTGCTGGCAGTAGAGATGAACGCCTCGGCCCTGCAAGACTTATTGATATCCGTCAGCGGCTCATCAACCTATTCCATCCTGGTGGACGACAACCATACCATCCTTGCCAGCGGCGGCGATGAGGCCTTCCTATACAAGACCACCCGCCCACTCACCCCAGGCCAGGTGGCCGAATTGCAGATCGCCCACCGCCTGCCACCTGGCCTGGCCGAGGCACAACTGCTCGACCTGCCCGGGCTGGAAGATGGCCTGGCTCAGTCCGCATCCACCTCCTTTACGCTCGAATTGGAGGCGGACGACGCCAGCCCCGGCGACGACCAAGCCGTTCTGACGCCCCTGCAAAGCAAGCCGTGGACCGTGGTCACGCTCGAACCGGGTGAGGTCTTCCTGCAACCCTTTTATGACCAGTTGCGTGTCAGTTTCTTCCTGCTGGCCTTCCTCTTTGTCGGCGCGGGCGTCCTTGCCAACCTGGCGGCTGGGATGCTTATTTCCCCCATCCGCCAGTTGACCCGCGCGGCTGAGAAGATCAAGGCCGGCGACCTCTCAGCGCGCAGCGCGATCGAGCGGCAGGACGAGATCGGCATCCTGGCACAGACCGTGGACCAGACCGCTGGTCAATTGGCGGCCACCCTGCAAGGCCTGGAACAGCGCGTGGCCGAACGCACCTACGATCTGGAGATGTCCCGCCTGCAAAGCGAAGAGCGCTCCAGGAACCTGCTGGCCATCAGCGAAGTTTCGCGGGCTATTTCCACCGAACAACACATGGAAGTGCTGCTGCCGTTGATCACCCGCACTGTGAGCGAAAAGTTCGACTTCTACCACACGGGTATCTTCCTGCTCGACCCAACGCGCACGTACGCCGTATTGCAGGCCGCCAACAGCGCGGGCGGGCGCCGCATGTTGGCGCGCGGTCACCGCCTGCAAGTCGGCCAGACCGGCATCGTAGGCAACGTGGCCCAGACCGGCAAACCGCGCATCGCCCTCGACGTGGGTGCTGACTCGACCTTCGCCAACAACCCCGACCTGCCCGAAACGCACTCCGAAATGGCCCTGCCCCTCAGCATTCGCGGCGAGGTGATCGGCGTGCTGGACGTGCAGAGCACCCGGCATGGCGCATTCACCGAGAACGACGCCACCATCCTCTCCACCATGGCCGACCAGATCGCCATCGCCATCGAGAACGCACGTCTGCTCGAACGCACGCAACAGGCGCTCAACGAAGTGCAGTCGATGTACAGCCAGTACCTGCGCCAGGAGTGGAAGGGCTTTGCACAGCTGAACCAGAACATCGGCTACTATCAGTCCATCAGCGGCGGCAGGCTGCTCGACAAGCCCATGCAGACGGGTGAGATCCTGCAAGCCCTGGAGCGCGGCGAGGTGGCCGTGCTCGAAGGCGAATCCGCCGAACGTCCCACCATCGTGATGCCCGTCAAACTGCGCGGCGAGGTACTGGGCGTGCTGAACATCGTCTCTCTGCAGCCCGAGCGGCGCTGGGCCAAGGAAGAGATCGCCCTGGTGCAGACCGCGTCCGACCGCCTGGCGCTGGCGCTCGAAAACGCCCGCCTGTTACAGGAATCGCTGCGACGCGCCGAACGCGAGCGCAAGGTGTCCGAGATCACCTCGCACATCCGCTCGACCAACGACCCGAACGAAATGATCCGCCTGGCCGTGCAGGAGTTGAAGAACGCCCTGGGCGTGAATCGCATCGAAGTTCTGCCGCAATCCGTCGCCAGTCAGACCGATGCAGAATGAGGCCGCCATGACAAGAATCATCGCCATTTCAAACGAAAAGGGCGGGGTCGCCAAGACCACCACCACCCTCTCGCTCGGTGCCGCCCTGGCAGAACTGGGGCACCGCGTGCTGCTGATCGACCTCGACCCGCAGGCCAACCTGTCGCTGGCGCTGGGCATCGAGATCGGCGAAAGCGAGTACACCTCCAGCAACGTGTTGATCGAAGCCACGCCCCTGGCGGCCGCCACACGCACAACCGACATCGCCAACCTCGACCTGGTGCCGTGCAACTCGCGCATCGAAAACGCCGAGCATTTCCTGCCCGTGCGAACGGGTTATATCTCGACCCTGCGCCGTTCGATCCAAAGCGCAGGCAATTTGAAGTACGAGTACATCCTGATGGATTGTCCGCCCGCGCTGGGAGCCATCACCATGAACGCCCTCAGCGCCGCCAACCTGCTGGTGATCCCCACCCAGGCGGAGTATTTTTCGGCCTACGCGCTGCGTAACATGATGAACCTCATCCGTCGCATCCGCGTGGAGAGCAACCCCGACCTGGCCTACCGCATCCTGGTGACGATGTTCGACCGCCGCAACCGCACGCATCGCAACATCAACGACCAGTTGCGCGGCACCTTTGGCGAGGGCGTGTTCAAGACCCTCATCGAAGTAGATACCAAACTGCGCGAAAGTCCCATCGCAGGTCTGCCCATCACCCAATACAGACCCAACACCCGCGGCTCGGTTCAATATCGCGACCTGGCCCAGGAACTGGTGGAATATGCCAAAGAAGAAACAGAAAATCGACAAGCGAATTGACACGCTCTTCGACGGCGTCCAGCCCGAAGAGACACAATCCGCTCCGAAACGGGACCAGGCCAAAGTCCAGCGGGAGGCAGGCAGGCAGCCTGTCGAGCCAAGGGGCGGCGGCAGGCCGGCTGTGCGTCCGCGCCTGGCGGGCACGGGCATGTTGACCCCACAGCGGGTCGACTCGATCGTGGTGGACCAGGGCAGCGAATTGGGCGCGCCGCCCAGCATCTCGATCGGCTTCCAGATGGACCAGACGAACTGGGCCACCATGCACGTCGTGGACGAGGAACGCAGCCGCACCTGGAGCGCCGATGACCAGCTGCTGGTCAAGCAGGTGACCGACCAGCTCTCACTGGCCCTCGAGAATGCGCGCCTGTTCCAAAAGGTCAGCGCCAGCGAGGCTCAGTTGACCGAGGCGCTGCGCATTGCGCGCCTGGCCAACTGGGAATACGACTTTTTAACGGGTATCTTCACATTCAACGACCAGTTCTACAACGTGATGCGCACAACCGTCGAACGCGAGGGCGGGTACAGCATGAGCGCGGCGCGTTATGTCGAACGCTTCGTGCATCCCGAGGACGCCCCGTTGGTGGGCCTGGAGATCCAGAAGTCGGTCGAGACCACCGACCCGAATTTCAGCGTCAGCCTCGAACACCGCGTCACGTTCGGCGACGGGACGCCGGGCTACATGGCCGTGCGTTTCCGCATCCAGAAGGATGAACAGGGGCGCACGATCCGCTCGTTCGGCGCAAACCAGGACATCACCGACAGCAAGATGGGACAGTTGGTGCAGGAGGCCACGGCGCAGATCACCGAATCCGCGCTGACGGCTTCCAGCCTGGCGGACCTGCTGCGCGTCGTTCACGATGCCGCCCGCCGCCTGGCCCCCGCCGATAATTTCTTCGTGGCGCTCTATGACTCCGAACAGGGCCAGATCACCTTCCCCTATTTCGTGGACGAAAAAGACCCGCCCCCGCCGCCCATGGCCTACGGGCTGGGCCTGACCAGTTACGTCATCCGCCTGGGGTCGGCGGTGATGGTAACGCCCGAACTGTACGAGGAATTGCAGCGGGACGGGCAGGTCACTCC
>CALLJA010000445.1 GCA_938008865.1 uncultured Anaerolineales bacterium | reverse complement strand
TGATGATCCGCCAGCCTGTGGGCGTGTGCGCCACCATCGCGCCGTTCAACTTCCCTGGCATGATTCCCTTCTGGTATCTGCCATACGCGCTGGCGGCAGGCAACACCTACATCGTCAAGCCTTCGGAGAAGGTGCCGATGACGATGCAGTACATCTTCAAACTGATCGAGCAGGTCGGTTTCCCGAAGGGCGTGGTCAACATGGTCAATGGCGCGAAGGAGACCGTGGACGGCATCCTTGACCATCCCGTCATCCGCGCCATCACATTCGTCGGCTCGACCAACGTGGCGAAGTACATCTACAGCCGCGCATCGGCCAATGGGAAGCGGGTCCAGGCCCAGGGCGGGGCAAAGAATCCCGTCATCGTGCTGCCCGACGCCGACATGGACATGGCCACCAAGATTATCGCCGACTCGGCCTTCGGCTGCGCGGGCCAGCGCTGTCTGGCCGTCTCGCTGGCGGTGACGGTTGGCGAGGCGCGCAACGAGTTCACCGAGTTGATCTGCGATGCGGCAGTCAGCCGCGTGGTGGGATACGGCCTCGACTCGGGGGTGCAGATGGGGCCCGTCATCAACCCCGCCAGCAAGGCGCGCGTCGAGCAGTTGATCGGGGTCGGCGCGGCGGAAGGGGCCAACGTCTGTGTGGATGGGCGCGGGACCACGATCAAGGGCTACGAAAAAGGCAACTTCGTGCGGCCCACCATCGTGGCGGACGTCCAGCCTGGCAGCGAGTTGTGGCGGACCGAGGTGTTTGGTCCCGTGCTGGGCCTGATGCACGTCAATACTATCGACGAGGCCATTGCGCTGGCGAACAGCCATTCGTATGGCAACCAGGCCAGCCTGTTCACGTCCAGCGGCGCGGCGGCGCGCAAGTTCCGCTATGAGGTCGAGGCGGGTAATATCGGCATCAACATTGGCGTGGCCGCGCCGATGGCCTTCTTCCCGTTCAGCGGCTGGAAGGACTCGTTCTTCGGCGACATGCACGGCCAAGCCATGGATGCGGTCGAATTCTTCACTCAAAAGAAGGTCGTGGTCGAGCGCTGGCCGAAGGAGTGGAGTCGCAAGTTTTAGCGGTAGTCCGCGGGTCTCTCGTCTCCTGGAATGGCAGATTTATCGGTTTCGTTCTGCGAACCAGGAGACTGCTGAAGTAGCACTTTACCCGCCACGTGCGGGAATTCGTAAAGGAGACGAGACATGGATCTGCAAGGCTATCAGTACGTTTGGTTGATCGTGACGTTCATCGTAGGCTTCTTCGCGGTCCGCATGGGCGTCGGCATCTGGGCATCGCGTAAGATTTCAAATGCCGCCGATTATGTGGTGGCGGGACGCAGCCTGCCCATCTACATGGTCGGCGCGTCGGTCATGGCTACCTGGTTTGCCGCCGAGACCCTCATGGGAGCCTCCTCCTCGGGGTATCAGTACGGTTTTCAGGGTGTGATCTTCGACCCATTTGGGGCGGCGGCCTGTCTCTTCATCTCGGGCTTTTTCTTCACCCGCCTGATGCGCCGTGCTCGTTATCTGACCGTGGTGGACTTCTTCGAGCACCGCTACGGCAAGTGGATGACCATTATGGCGTCCATCGCCCAATTGATGACCTACTTCGTGTGGACGGGCGCGCAGATGGTGGCGGCTGGCACGATTGTCAATGCTCTCTTCCCCAGCGTGCCGGTCCAGGCAGGTATGATTCTGGTGGCGGCCTGGGTCACCGGTTACACCATGCTGGGCGGTATGTTGGCCGATACCCTTCTGGATTTCATCCAGATGTTCTTCACGGCGGGCGGTGTAGCGCTGATCTTTGGTTTCGTGTTGTACCAGGTTGGCGGCTGGAGCGGACTGACCGGCATCGAGTCTACATTGTACAACCCCACGCCATTTACCCTGCTGCCCGATATGGCAAGCGGAGCCGGATACCTTGGCTATTTCGGCTCGATGGGTTGGATGTACTGGATCGCGGCCTGGCTTTCTGTCGGCCTCGGCTCGATCCCGACCCAGGATCTGTTCCAGCGTTCCATGTCAGCCCGCAATGAATCCACGGCAGTATGGGGTACCTACCTGGCAGGCGCGTTATATCTGTTCTTCGGTATCATGTCGCCGCTGATCGGTATCATGATGTTCAAGCTCAACCCCGCCATGGACAACCCCGATGGCGTATTGGTGAGCGCGGCCCTGCAATATGTGCCGCCCATCTTGACCGCCATCTTTATGGCTGCCCTGACCTCGGCGCTGATGAGCACTTCAGATAGTTCCCTTCTGGCGGGCGCATCTGTCGTGACTCAGAACTTGTTTCCGCTTATCGGCAAAAAACTGGATGCGGTCAGCGAGGTCAAGTGGACACGCATCATGGTTGGCGTCAACGGCCTGATCGGTATCGTCTTTGCTTTGACGGCCCAGGTCATCTACGAACTAGGCGTAGTAGCCTGGACCTTGCTGCTGGTGGGCCTGGTCACGCCCTTCATCTTTGGTATGTACTGGAAGAAGGGCAATGGATATGGGGCCGTTTCGGCAGTAGTTGGCGGCTGGGCCTCCTGGGCGATCCTGACCTGGGTGGCCTACAACTTCGGCCTGGGTGGTGACTCGACCGCGCTGGTCTGCACTGGCGGTGACTTGAGCCTGCTGGCCGACCGTGCCGTCAGCACGGATTGTGCCTTCTGGGATGCGGTTTACATTGCTTCCCTGCCCGCCTTCCTGTTGTCCATTCTCTTCATGGTGGTGGTCTCGCTGGCGACCCAGAAGCAGAACCCGCCTATGGCCATCACCGATGTGGATGGCAAACTGCTCGATACGAATCCATTCCGTTTCATCGGCCTGATGCCCATCAGAGATGCGCTGCGCAAACTGCGCCCCGAAGAATATGACAAGTAAGTTAGAAAGACCCTTAGGTCTTCGGGGCCTTGGGGTCTATATACCAAAGGAGAACGATATGCCTCAAAACCTGAATGCAGCACAAGAATATGCCCAGAAGTGGTTGGATATCATCAAGAACCCTGAGCGTCCGCCGGAGGAACTCGGTAAATGGATCATCGAACAGTCGATGCAGAACTTTGCCGAAAATTTCAACAAGGGCTGGCTGGATTATCGTAAATCTGTGACGCAGGCCGGGCAATGGGCCGCCACCGAGTGGACCGGGCGTGGCGCAACCTTCGAGGATGTGCTGGGTCGCAAATATATCGACTTCCTGGGCGGCTTCGGCATGATGGACCTGGGCTGGAGTCATCCAGAGGTGGTGGCTGCGGTACAGGCGCAATTGTTGCGCACCCCCATGCCCAGCCAGGAATTGATCGACCCTCTGCGCGGCGTGCTGGCTCGCCTGCTGGCCGAAATCACCCCTGGCGATCTGAAATACTCATGGTTTGCAGCCAGCGGCACCGAGGCCATTGAGGCGGCCATCAAGATTGCCAAGGTCTACACCCAGAAGCAGGCCTTTATTGTCTCGGTGAAAGGGTTCCATGGCAAGACGATGGGCTCGCTCTCGATGATGGGCAAGGCTGATTACCGCCAGCCCGTGGGCATGATGTACGGGGGGCCGGTCTATCACGTCCCATTCGGCGACGCGGAGGCGGTCGAGCGTCAGTTGGACATCTGCGACAAGGTTGGCATTGGCGTGGCGGCCGTGCTCATGGAGCCGATCCAGGGCGAGGCGGGCGGCATCGTCCCGCCGGATGACTTCTGGCCGCGCATCCGCGCCGCCACGAAAAAATACGGCGCCCTGTTGATCGCCGACGAAGTGCAGACCGGCCTGGGCCGCACCGGTAAACTGTGGGGCGTGGAGCACTGGAACGTCGTGCCCGACATCATTGCGGTGGCCAAATCATTGGGCGGCGGCGTGATGCCTATCTGCGCCGTCTGCACCACCGAGGAAATCTTTCAACCTTTCATGTACCCCAACCCCTTTCTGCAAACCACCACTACGGGTGGCGGCGCGCTGGCCTGCTCGGCGGCCATTGCAGCCATCAACATCACGGTCCGCGACAGGCTGTGGGAGGCGGCCCGCGAGAAGGGCGAGTACATCATGCCGAGAGTCCAGGCCCTGGCCGAGAAGTTCCCGCAGGTGTACAAGGCCGTGACCGGCAAAGGCCTGCTGATCGGGCAGCACTTCCAGACGCCCGAAATCGGCGGACAAGTGGCGGCGGCGCTCTTCAAACGCGGCGTGCTGGTAGCCGGGACCCTGACCAGCGCCCAGACCATCCGCATCGAGCCGCCGCTGGTCATCACTTACGATGAGATCGACGAAGGCCTGTCCCGCCTGGATGAAGCTGTGGCCGAGGTGGCTCAGGCCGTATAGCTTCTCATTTCACCCGGGTCAGCGGCTCCAGTCGGTTTTGTAGGCGACTGGAGCCGCCTGTTTGATGGCGCTCGGAAATTTCCGCCGCCGGTTTATTGCATAATTGCCAAATCGGACTATAATACCCGGCTTGAACTACGATGCTGTTCGCCACTGCATCATGGAAATCGGAGGAGCAGGTGATGAGTGAATTTGCGGTTGAGTTGCGCGACGTGGTCAAGACCTTCAAGACCCCGGAGGGAACCCATCTGAACGCGGTGGACCACGTAGATATGCAGATCCAGAATGGGGAATTCTTCTCAATGTTAGGCTCGTCGGGCTGCGGCAAGACCACCTCCCTGCGTATGATCGCCGGGTTCGAGTGGCCCACCGAAGGCGAGGTGTTCATCGAAGGAAAACCGATGGGGCACACGCCGCCCTTCCAGCGCAAGGTGAACACCGTCTTCCAGAATTACGCCCTGTTTCAACACATGTCCGTCTTCCAAAACTTGGCCTTCGGCCTCGAAATGGAAGGCGCCAAAAAGGATGAGATACAGAAGCGCGTCAGACGCTCTCTGGAGATGGTGCAGTTGCTGGGGATGGAGAACCGCCGCCCGAAGCAACTCTCCGGTGGGCAGCAGCAGCGCGTGGCCCTGGCCCGCGCCCTGGTCAAGACCCCCGAAGTGCTCCTGCTCGACGAGCCACTCGGCGCGCTGGACCTGAAACTCCGCAAGGAAATGCAGCTCGAGCTCAAGGCGCTCCAGCAGCAACTGGGTATCACCTTTATCTACGTGACCCACGACCAAGAGGAGGCCCTGACCATGTCCGACCGTATTGCGGTCATGAGCAAGGGCAGGGTCATGCAGATGGGTTCCCCGGTGGAGATCTACGAGCGTCCGCGCAACCGCTTCGTGGCTGAGTTTATCGGCGAGTCGAACTTCCTCGAAGGCCAGATTAAGTCCCTGTCGGGGAGCGAGGCCTCGGTCTTCGTCCCTGCCTTAAACGCGGAGGTGGTTGGCACGCCCACCTCGGAGGGACTGGTCAACGGTGAGCAGGTTTTCATCTCCATCCGCCCCGAAAAGATTCACCTGACCGAGCACCCGCTGCGCCAGAACACCTTCTCCGGGCAGGTCGTCAGCACGGTCTATATCGGCTCGAATACCCATGTGGTCGTCCAGGTGGGGGAACTGCGCCTGAAGGTCTGGGAGCAGAATCGTATCTCGCGCCTCGAACCGAGTTCGTTCTACACCGTTGGTCAGAAGGTGGACTTGATGCTGATGCCCGAGAACGCCCTGGTTCTGAAAAAGGACTGACCTATGCTCAAGCGGCTCCGCGAGAACAAGTCTGCCCAGGGCACGCTGCTGGCCCTGCCGACCACGCTGTGGTTGTTCGTCCTTTTGATTATCCCGCTCATCCTGACACTTGTCATTAGTTTCGGAAAACGCAGTCCCGATGGCGATGTGATCTATACCTTCACGCTGGATAACTACCTGCGCCTGGCAGGTTATAGCACCAATTGTGACAACGGGCAGGCCGCCTGCTTCGATCCGCTCTATCTCCAGATCCTGGGCCGTTCCCTGTTGCTCGCATTCAACACGACCGCCATCGTGATCGCGATGGCCTATCCGCTGGCTTATTTCATTGCCCGCGCCGACCCGAAGCGCCGCAATACCTTCCTGTTCATGGTGCTGATCCCCCTGTGGACGAATTTCGTCATCCGCGTGTATGCCTGGATGATGTTGTTGCGTAAGGAGGGCGCGATCAACATTATCATCGGCACGGTGGCGCACTGGCTCGGCATCAACTTTGCGCCGCTTGAATTGCTATACACGCCGGGCGCGGTGCTGGTGGGCATGGTGTACGAGTTCCTGCCGTTCATGATCCTGCCGATCTTCACCTCGCTGGAGAAGATCGAGAATCCGCTCTATGAAGCCGCCGCAGACCTGGGCGCCAGCCCGTTCAAGACCTTCCTGCGTGTCACCCTGCCGCTCTCGATGCCCGGCGTGGTGGCGGGCACGATCCTGGTCTTCATCCCGGTCATGGGCACGTTCATCGTATCCGACATCCTGGGCGGGCGGCAGTACATTCTGGTGGGTAACCTGATCCAGCGCCAATTCCTCGATGCGCGCGACCCTGCCTTCGGGTCGGCTGCTTCGCTGATCCTGATGGTGCTGACCTTGATCGTGACCTATTTCTACACGCGCAAGTTCGGCTTCGGAGAGGAGATCATTGCCGCATGAACCCGCATCGCCGCTCTCCCCTCATCCTGACGGCCACCGTGCTGGTGTACATCTTCCTGTACGCCCCGATCCTCGGCTTGATGTTGTATTCCTTCAACGCCTCGCGCATCAACGTCACCTTCGAGGGGTTCATCCCTGCTTTCAGCGAGAACGTGGTGATGGACGGCAGCCTGGTCAAATCCAGCCCGTGCGGACCCTTCCACTGGTACTGCGACCTCTCGAAAAACGACGACGTGCTCGAAGCCGCGGGCAACACCCTCACCATCGCCTTTACCGCCACCGTCATCGCCACCATTATTGGCACCATGGCGGCCATTGCGCTTCAACGCTACGATTTCAAGATCAAGCCCTTCTCGCAGCTCTCGCTTTACATCCCGATCGTCATCCCCGAGATCGTGATGGGCATCGGCATCCTGACCCTGTTCAGCCAGTTCTTCGGCTGGTTCAACGGCCTGCTCGGGCTGACGGGCGACGCGCGTCTTTCGATGGGCATCGTCACCGTCACGGTCAGTCATATTGCCTTCATGGTGCCCTTCGTCACGCTGGTGGTACAGGCCCGCCTGCAAGGCTTCGACAAGGCCTACGAGGAAGCCGCCATGGACCTGGGCGCCAACGAGTGGACCACCTTCCGCCGCGTGACCTTCCCCATGATCCTGCCGGGTGTGCTCTCGGGCGCGCTGCTGGCCTTCACCCTCTCGCTCGACGATTTTGTGATTACCTTCTTCACCAATGGCCCAGGCTCGACCACCCTGCCGATCTACGTCTACGGCCTGCTGCGCCGCATCATCACCCCGCAAGTCAATGCGCTCTCGACCGTGTGGATCCTGATCGTGCTGCTGGCCGTTTTGTTGCTGCAATGGCTGCAAAGCCGCGACGCAAAACCGCAGGCTGACCTTTCGTAAATCTCGCGCGGACCGACCCCGCGTGTGACCGTATCATTTCGTAAAAGGAGAGAGAAGATGAGAACGTCAAACCTGTTCAAATTGCTGGCCGTCCTGGTGGCAGCAAGCATGCTGTTGGCCGCCTGTGGAGGCGGCGGCAGCGGAGGAGATGCCGAAGAGCCCTCTGCGGATGGCCCGAAGGTGACGTCTAGCGGGTTCACCTGTCCCGAACCCAACCCGCGTATGGAGGTTACCTCGACCGAGTTGAACATCTTTGTCTGGACGGAATATTTCCCGCAGGATATGCTCGATTGCTTCGAACTGGTGTATGGCATCAAGTTGAACCGCGACGAATATTCCAGTAATGAGGAGATGTACGCCAAGATCTCGGCTGGCGGTGCCTCCTACGACCTGGTCCAGCCAACCGACTATATCATCGGCCTGATGATCCGTCAGGAGCTGCTTCAGGAACTCGACCATAGCAAACTGCCCAACATCGGCAACCTCGATGCGGGCTGGATGAACAAAGACTTCGACCCGGGTAACAAATACACCATCCCCTACCTGGCGGGCACCGACTCGATTGTTGTCAACACCGATGCCGTCACCGATCCGCCACAGTCCTGGGCCGACCTGTGGAAGCCCGAATACGCTGGGCGCAT
>CALLJA010000444.1 GCA_938008865.1 uncultured Anaerolineales bacterium | reverse complement strand
TTTTTCTCGACCGTGAAAATCTCTTTTTGGTGCGCACCAAAGGGACTCAACTTTTTCGTATGGGAACCTCGGGTGGGAAGCGTTTCGCTCCCATTCCGATCCCTGCCAGGGCCGATTTCGTGCTGGCCGTATGGGACCAGAATGTGACCGTCTCCGTGAACGATACCATCGTCACCTACAACCTCTCCTCCGAGTTGGATGGGAATGGGAAATTGGCCTTTTCGGTCCTCTCAGGTACCAACGGCGGCTACGGCACGCGCTGTGAAATGTCGGACATCATCTTTTGGACGCCGAAGTAAGGCGGAGCAAGGATACGCCGTAATCTCAGGCATTTGCCCCGAACGACGGGAAAATCGAAATTTCACGTTTCGTCATGTCTTTCAATCGAGAGGAACCATGTACACATTCAAAGCCTTCAAAACCGCGATCTTCTTGGCCCTGATCGTTGCCCTTTCAGCCTGTTCCATGGGCGCGCCAGCCGCCACGCCCACACCGCCGCCGCCGAGCGAGACGCCCCTGCCCAGCGATACGCCGACGCCCCTGGCCACCGCAACCCCCACGTTCACTCCCACCGCCACGCCCAATGCCACGGCCACCAAGCAGGCCGAGGATCTTCAAACCCTGTTGAATGAGTTTCAGGAGAAGGGCGTCCTGGAGTCCACCGAGGGCGTTAGCAAGGCCCTGCCCGATTACCAGGCGGAGTTTGCCCAGCGGGGATACTGGGACGATCTCTTCGATACGGGTGAAACGCTCCCAGACACGTTCCTGATCCGCGCCCACATGAAGTGGGAGTCGGCTTCCGAGACCGAAAGCCTGGCGGGATGTGGGATCGCTTTTGGCGTTCAGGATAACGATGACAACTATCTGGTCATTCTGGACAAGGACCGCATCCTGTTTACCTTGAAACGAGGCCACTGGTCCTATCTGGTTGGCAGGACAAACGGCCCCGCTGGGCCCGAGCCGGGCACGCCCACCGAGCACGACGTCGCCCTGATGGTCAAGGGTCAAGCAGCGTACGTCTGGGTGGATGGAGCGGTCACTACCTACACTTTATCGGCCGATCAGGTTTCATCCGGCAAGCTGGCTTTCACTGTCCTGGCGGAGTCCAATGCCGATTACGGGACCCGCTGCGAGATGACCGACATCCTGTTGTGGACCAAGGCCGAGCAGCCTGCCGTCCAAACACAGGTGGACTTCCCAGCCCTGCTCGAAACGTTCAAGGAAAAGGGGTACATCGATACCACCGACGGCCAGACGATCTCCATTGCGGATTTCAAGAAGTCCATGGCGCAGAAGGGCTGGTATTACAAATGGGGCTTCGCAGAGGAAGCCCAGGATGAATATGAGAACTTTGTTTTCAGCGCGCACTTCAAGTGGGAGTCGTATACCTCGACGCCCGACATCTCGGGCTGCGGTATCGGCTTCGGCATCAAGGAGGATGGCAAACATTACGCAGTATTCCTTGACCAGGCCAATATCGTGCTCGCCAAAGGGACGGACGCGACCGCCAAACGCATGGGAGTTGCGGAGGACAGCGGAAGATTCCCCATCATCCCCAAACCGACTGAAGCGGACTTTGCCGCGGCTGTTTGGGGAAACAACCTGTACGTGTTGGTCAATGATGTGTTCGTTCACTTTATTCTGGCCTCCGACCAGGATGCGGTGGGCAAATTCGCCCTCTCGCTGCTCTCGGGCGGGAATAGCGACTACGGGACACGCTGTCAGATGACCAACGTCACTCTCTGGACGCCCAAGTAGCCCGATATCAAAAAGGCCTCCGAGGAAAACTCGGAGGCCTTTTTTGTTTGTCTTTTCCTACGCGTTCTCGTTGTAGTTTTCAGGCAGCCAGCAGCAAAGCACCAACTCGCGGGCGGCCTTGACCTCGTCCATGCGGCCGAAGGGGGTGTTGTGCGGCGCTTCGTGCAGCAGTTCAGGCTGGGACTTGGCTTCTTCCGCGATCTTGATCAAGGCGTCGGCGAAGGCATCGAGCGTGTCCTTGTTCTCGGTCTCGGTCGGCTCGATCATCAACGCCTCGTGGACGATGAGCGGGAAGTAGTTCGTCGGCGGGTGGAAGTCGTAATCCATCAGGCGCTTGGCAATATCGAGCGCGCGCACGTCCGAGCCTTCGAACTGTCCCTCGGCCACGAACTCGTGCATGCAGATGCGGTCGAACGGGACCTTGTAGATGTTGCGCAGACGCGCCAGCAGATAGTTGGCGTTGAGCACCGCGTATTGGGCAATATCCTTCAAGCCGTCGGGGCCGTGCATAGCGATGTAGGTGTAGGCGCGCACCAGGCCGCCGCCGAAATGTCCGTGGAAGGCTTTCATGCGGCCGATGGACTGGGGTGGTTTGACGAAGCCGAAGAGCGGAGCCATCTCGCTGTCACCCTCTTCGAGGATGCCGACCAGCGGTTCGGGCAGGAAGTCGAGCAGGCGTTGTGAAACGCCCACGGGACCCGAGCCTGGTCCGCCCCCGCCGTGCGGCACGGCGAAGGTCTTGTGCAGGTTGAAGTGCATCACATCGAAGCCCAAATCGCCCGGGCGGACGATGCCCAACAGGGCGTTCAGGTTGGCGCCGTCGCCGTACATCAGGCCGCCGCAGTCCTTGACCAGCTGAATGACTTCTTCGATGTGCTCATCGAACAGGCCGAGCGTGTTCGGGTTGGTCAGCATCATGCCCACGACGGTATCGTCGCAGGCAGCCTTGAGGGCAGCCAGGTCCACATTGCCGCGCGCATCCGAGGGGATCGTCACGACCGACATGCCCAGCATGCCGACCGAGGCGGGATTGGTGCCGTGGGCCGCGTCGGGGATGAGCATCTTGATGCGTTTGTGGTCGCCGCGCGCTTTGTGATAGGCGCGCATCATCAGCACACCCGTAAACTCGCCGTGCGCCCCTGCCGCAGGCTGGAGCGTGACGCCTGCAAAGCCGCTGATCTCCTTGAGCCATTCCTGCATCTGATACATCAGCGCCAGGTTGCCCTGGACGGTCTCGATAGGCTGCAGCGGATGAGTGAACAGGAAGCCAGGCAGACGGCAGGTGTCTTCGTCGATCTTGGGGTTGTACTTCATCGTACACGAGCCAAGCGGATAGAAGCCGCTGTCCACCGAATAATTGAACTTGCTCAAGCGCATGTAGTGGCGCACCACATCCACTTCGGCCAGTTCGGGCAGGGGCAGGTCCTCGCGCAGCAGGTCGGTCGGCAGGTCGGCGCAGGGTACGTCTGGGGCGGGGAAGGTCACGCCGACGCGGCCCGGCGAGGACAGGTCGAAGAGGGTCGGTTCGACGATCTTGGGCTCAGTCATGGTTCACCTCCTCGAGGACTTCGGCCAGCACGTCGATCTCTTCCTTGCTGTTCATCTCGGTGACGGCAATCAGCATGTGGTCCTTGAGTGCAGGATAATCCTGTCCAAGGTCATAGCCGCCCAGGATGCCGTGTTCGAGCAGGTGTGCGTTGACCTCGTCCACGGGGCGGTTGACGCACAAGGCGAACTCGTGGAAGAAGGGTTCGCTGAAGCACAGTCCCATGCCTTTGACCTGGCTCAGGCGTTCGGCGGCGTAGTGCGCTTTGTGATAACACAACTCGGCTACTTGTTTCATGCCGCTCTTGCCCAGTACGCTCATGTAAATGGCCGAGGCCAGCGCCAGCAGGCCCTGGTTAGTGCAGATGTTGGAGGTGGCGCGCTCGCGTTTGATGTGCTGTTCGCGGGCGGTCAGGGTCAGCACGTAGGAGCGTTGCCCGCGCGCATCGACCGTCTCGCCGACCAGGCGCCCCGCCATCTTATGGACGTAGGACTTGCGCGTGGCGAAGAAGCCCAGGCTGGGTCCGCCGTACCACATGGGGATGCCCAGCGGCTGCCCCTCACCGACGACGATGTCGGCGCCCATCGAGCCGGGCGTCTTGAAGAGCGCCAGGGCGGTGGGGTTGGCTACCACGCAGACCAGCGCACCCTTGCCGTGGGCAGTCTCGATCAGCTTGGTGTAGTCGTAGATGCGTCCGAAGAAATCGGGATACTGCACCACGACCAGCATGGTGTTGTCATCGATCAGGCCCGCCAGGTCGGCGGGGTTGGAGTTGAGGTCGGCGTTCGGGTCGTCGCCCGCCACTTCCAACTCCATGCCCTGCGTGTATGTGCGCAGCACGGCGCGATACTGTGGGTGGACCGTGGGCGAGACCACCACTTTCTTACGCTTGCCGCGGAATTGGGCAAAGGCCAGGTTGACGGCCTCGGCGGTGGCGGTGGCGCCGTCGTAATGCGAGGCATTCGAAAGCTCCATGCCCGTCAGCGCGGTGATGAGCGACTGGTACTCGAAGATGGCCTGCAACGTGCCCTGCGAGATCTCGGGCTGGTAGGGCGTGTAGGCGGTGTAGAACTCGCCGCGCCGCAGCATGTGGTCGATGACCGAGGGGATGTAGTGATTGTACATGCCCGCGCCGAGGAAGGAGATCAGGTCGCCGCGTACGTGCTCGTTGGCGGCCGCGATGTCGGCCAGCTCGGCGGCGGCTTCCATCTCGGTCAGGGCTGGCGGAAGGTCAAGGGCGGGGAAACGATGTTTGGCAGGCACAGCCTCGAACAGGTCGTCCAGCGTTTTCACGCCGACGGCTGCCAGCATCGCGTCCCGTTCCCTGGGGGAGATTGGGATATAGGTCATGATATTTCTCCCGTCATTGCGAGGAGCCGCGTTAGCGGCGACGAAGCAATCTCCTCCACGACGAGGGGATCGCTTCGTCGGGAAGAACACCCTCCTCGCAATGACGAAAACTATTAATGTGCGCGCCCGTCGCAATAGGCGGTGTAGGCGGCGGCATCCATTACGTCGCCTTCCGCTCCGCCTTCGAGTTTGATCATCCAGCCTTCGCCGAAGGGATCGCTGTTGAGCGTGTCGGGCTTGTCGGACAGGGCGCTGTTGACGGCCACGATCTTGCCGCCCGCGGCGGCGTAGATCTCCGCCGAGGCCTTGACCGATTCGACCGAGGCGATGGGCTTGCCCGCCGAGATCTCTTCGCCGACTTCGACCAGCAGTTCGACAAAGACGATATCGGAGAGTTGGCTCTGGGCGTAGTCGGTGATGCCCAAATTGCCCGTGGCGGGATCGAACCATTCGTCGGACTTGGTGTATTTCAGGTTGGCAGGAACGTTCATGGTGAGACTCCTCGAGTGATGTGGGTTTGGCGAGAATCAAAAAGGCGCACGGAGTGAACCGTGCGCCTCTGTTATTGGACCTGAGAGATTACTTGCACCGAAGACCGCGCGGCTTTGAAACCAGCCAACCGCCCGACCTTCCATGAAGTTTACACCGTCGGTGTCCCGTTACGGGAACTTTCCAGAGTGATGCGGGGCAGGGTCCTTTTGCCTGAGAGATTCGCCTGGCTTCGCTGGTTCCAGGCTTGCACCTTCGGCGCTCTTGGGTTCGATCTGCGCCGTGGGCGCTGCTCAACCGTTAGAGTCTCTTCCCTGCTACCGTTATGTTGTAAATCCATTCTACGGGTGAGCGGGGATGAAGTCAAGGGACAAAATTCCCTGATTTGTCAGGCCACCTTGCGCGGATGGAGCGGGGCGGCGGGTCCCGTTTCGTTGGGGTCTGCTGCGGGTTGGGCGGGACTCTCCTGCGCGGGGACAGGTGCGGGCGTCAAGGTTCCGTTGATCTCGTCGAAATAGCGCTTCACGATCTGGTCGTTGTAGAAGACCAGGGCGAGGATGCCCACCACCATCGAAAAGGCGTTGCCCGCCAGGACACAGGCGATCTCAAGGATGGCGATTCCCGTCGACGGGCGCGCGGGTTGGGCGGGCCCTCCGAACAGGCGGGCGGCGTACACGATCTCGACAACACCCAGGATGGCAGGCAGGATGGTGACCGGGACGCAGAGAATGCCGATGACGGTGGATAGCGCGCTGTGTGAGGCGATCACGCCCCAGAAGACATTGACAATGCCGCTGACCAGGGTCATGGCGGCGATGATGTTGATGAGGCTGGGCCTTTGGTTTGTGTTCATGGCTACTCCTTTGTCTGTGGAATATAACGAAGGAGCATGGAATGGGTTGCAAATAAAAAAGGTCCGCGGAATTTTCCGCGGACCTTGGGAAGGCAGATGGAGATTACGCCCAGCCCTGGTTCTTGATGAAGTCGGTGAGATAGGGAACCTTAACGGTTTCTCCCTGATAGGCCTTGACGCCCAGATAAATCATGTAGATAGTACCAGCCAGACCCGTGCAAATACCAACGATGACAAAGCTAAGGATGCTGGCCACAATGCCATTGATAATTGCCAGTGCCAGCGCCTGCACCGAGTGGAACTTAATGAAGGGGCGGGATTTCTTGTCTTCCATCAATAGCGCAATGATTGCCACGATCCAGCCGAAGAAAGGCATGTAAGCTAACAAGGCCCACAGTTTATCATCGCTGGTCAATTCGACGTTCATATTATCACTGGACATCTTAATCTCCTCTGAATGGTCTGATTTGAATTTGACGTATTTTACAGCCAATCCACCCAAAACGCAACAAGCGATACCTGCCCACTGGTACTATTCGCACGCTGTGCTACAATCGCGGCATGAGCATCAAAATCGTCTTCATGGGTTCTCCCGATTTTTCCCTCGCTACCCTGCGCGCGCTTGCGCAGCATTATGAGGTGGTAGGCGTTGTCACCCAGCCCGACCGCGCTGCAGGGCGCGGTCGCGAGCTCAAGCCGCCGCCCGTCAAAGTATTGGCGCAGGAATTGGGCCTGCCCTGCATCCAGCCCGTCAAACTGCGACAGCCCGAGGCCATGGACCAACTCCGCGCCTGGGCGCCCGACCTGATCGTGGTGGCCGCTTTCGGGCAGATCCTCAAACCCGAAGTCCTTGACCTGCCACGCTTCGGCTGCATCAACGTCCACGCTTCGCTGCTTCCGCGCTGGC
>CALLJA010000443.1 GCA_938008865.1 uncultured Anaerolineales bacterium | reverse complement strand
AACCGCGAAGGTACTCGGCCTGATAGGCACCGCTATTCAGCCCCAACGCAAGGAAAGCCGAGAGCTCGCGCGAGAGCGTGATGCCCAACCCAGGCAAGCCGTAATAGATGAGGAACAACTGCACCAGCAGCGGCGTACCGCGGAAGAGTTCGATGTAACCGACCGCCAATCCGCGCCAGAACTTGTCTCCGTAGGTGCGCGCCAGCGCCGTCAGCAGGCCGAGGATGAATCCAGCCGCCAGCCCTTCGGCGGTGAGCAGGATCGTGATTCCCGCACCGCGCAACAGGTCGGGCAGGAAGCGCAGGAAAAAGGTGAAGAAATCGCTCATGCCGCTCCGCCCTTATCCTTTTCCTTTTTGCCATACAATTCAGTGATCTTCCACAGGAATTCGCGCGTGCGGTCGTTTTTGGGATGATAGAACAGGTCGTCGGGCGAGCCTTCCTCGACGATGCTGCCTTTTTCCATGAAGACGATGCGGTCGGCCACCTCGCGGGCAAATCCCATCTCGTGTGTGACCACCAGCATGGTCATGCGGTCTCGCGCCAGTTTCTCCATCACGCCGAGGACTTCGCCGATCAGTTCGGGGTCCAGGGCGGAGGTCGGCTCGTCGAAGAGCATCACACGCGGGTCCATGGCCAGGGCGCGGGCGATGGCCACACGTTGCTGCTGTCCACCAGAGAGTTGACCGGGGTAATGGTCGGCGCGGTCGAGCAGGCCCACGCGGCGCAATTCCTCCATCGCCTTTTTGACCGCCTGTTCGCGCGGCATCTTCTTGACCCTGGTCAGGCCGATCATCACATTGTCGAGCGCGGTCAGGTGATTGAACAACAGGAAGTTCTGAAAGACCATGCCGATGTGCTGGCGGACCTTGTCCTCGTTGTAGCCTTTGGCGGTGATGTCCTCCCCGTCGAGCAGGATCTGCCCGCCGTCGGCGCGGGTGAGCAGGTTCATGCAGCGCAGCAGGGTGCTTTTGCCCGTCCCGCTGGGACCGATGATGACGATAGCTTCGCCTTCCTTGACCTTGAGGTTGATGTTCTTGAAGATGGTATTCTGACCATAGACCTTGGTCAGGTTGCGGGCTTCGAGGATGGTTTCAGGCATGGTCGCCTCCGTCATGGATGGGTGGGGAGTTTGGTGCGTTCGGAGAGATAGTCGAGGCCGCGGTTGGTGGCAAAGACCAGCGCGAAGTAGATCAGGGCGGCCGTCCCGAAGGCGAGGAATGGCTGCTGCGAGGTGGCGGAAAGCTGTTGGGCGCGGCGCAAAATTTCGGGCACGCCCAGCGCGTACACCAGCGAAGAATCCTTCAGCACGATGGAGGCCTCGTTCGACCAGGGCGGGATCGCCAGCCGCAGAGCCTGCGGCAGCACGATATGGCGGATGGCCTGGATGCGGCTCATGCCGACGGCGCGGGCGGCGGTCATCTGTCCGCCACCGACGGCCAACAGCGCCCCGCGCAGGATCTCCATCTGATAGGCGCTGCTGACAACGCCCAGCGAAAGCGAGCCCGCCCAGAACGGCGAGAGATTGATCTCTCCTGAAAGGATGAAATACAAAATGAATAACAGCACGATCGGCGGCACGCCGCGCATCAACAGGCTGTAGGCCGCGGCAAAGCGGTTGATCGCCTTTCCCCCATAGGTATGGAGCAACGCCATCAGCAGGCCGATGACCAGGCCAAAGGGCAACGCCACCAGCGTCACCGCCACCGTGATGGCGGTTCCCTGGATGATGTAGGAGACGAAGTTGCTGAGCATGGGCTGGAGGCGGGGGCGGACGGTCATCCGCCCCCGCAGATTTTTTATTCGGCGAAGTATTTCACAGCCAGCTGGTCGATGAAACCTTCATCCTGCAACTGCTTGATAATCTCATTGATGGCCTGCTGGAGTTCGGCGTCGCCGTTCGGGATGACGATGTTCATCGGGCCGCTGGAGAGCACACCCGAGTACACGATCTTCAGGCCTCCGAGCTGTTTGGCCAGCGCCTCGGCGGGCACCTTGTCAGACATGACCACATCGATGCGGCCATTCTTCAGGTCAGCCATGG
>CALLJA010000442.1 GCA_938008865.1 uncultured Anaerolineales bacterium | reverse complement strand
AGAGGCGGTCTTGGGTTTTGACCGAATCACGCAGGTACAGGTACAACACACCCACCCCCAGGTTGACCAGGAACAGATTACGGAATAAACCCCAAAAGTCGGGCGGGACACTGGCGCCCCAGTCGTTTTGCGGAAAGGCCATCACGATCAGCCGCACAGGGACGGTTGCCAGCAGGGCGTATTCCAGGGGGCCAAAATTCCTGTGGAAGCGTTCCTTCCAGATGTACAACATGACCACATAGAAGAATGTAACCGTGATCGCCGTGGCCAACGCGCCCACGCCGACCAGGCCGCTGTTCTGTTCCAGCCCGCCCATGGCGTAAGCGGCCACGCGAAAGCCGACATGTCCCGTATCGCCTAGGGCCAGCAGCACAAAGGCCCAGCGGAACAGGTTCGCGATTTTTCGATCTCCCTGCGGTACCCCCTTCAACTGCGCGGACATGATCCCGTTCATTGCCCACACGACGATCAGGTACAGGACATTGAATCCCACCTCGACGTACATGCGCATTGCATCCGACATATTCCCTCCGAAAAGTTTATCTGGCGCCCTTCAAGAAGAAGGTGGTCAGTTTATTGGCTAGAATTTGGTTGTCACCGTATTCGCGTGAGTGGGCAATGTAGCTTTCGACCATGCCCATGAACAGGTGAGCCAGAAACTTGGCTTCCCCGCTCAGTTCGCCGTCATCCACGGCGGATTGCATCAAGGCGGTGATGGGGGAGAACAGTTCGGCGGCAAAAGCCTGACGCACGCGCGCAGCATTCTCCTCCCGTTTGATGTGTTCCAGGTCGTGCATCAGGTGGGCGTAATTCACCTGGAAGCCTTCCAGCATGGCGGCTGCAATGCGTTCCAGGCGCTGTTCGAGCGTCCCTGCCTGTTCGATGACTTCATGGAATCCCCGCAGGCGGCGCAGGAGCACCTCGACGAACAAGTCTTCCTTATCCTGGAAATAGTAATACAGCGTGGGCTTGGTGATGCCACAGCGCAGACAGAGTTCGTCGGTGGACACGCCGCGATACCCCTTCTGTTGAAAGAGTTCCCAGCCATCCTGTAGGATGCGTTCGGCGGTGTCGTGTTCGCTCGGTTTGGTTTTCATATACTATTTAGTATATAAAGTATACCAAATAGTATATAAACTCGGGAAGGGAAAAAAGAAACTCCCGCCTGGACGGGAGTTTGATTTCTTGAAGCGGATT
>CALLJA010000441.1 GCA_938008865.1 uncultured Anaerolineales bacterium | reverse complement strand
GCCATCCAGTTCATCTACCCCAAGGAGGGCTCGATCCTTTGGCAGGATAACTGGGCCATGCTCAAGGATGCGTCCCACGCCGATGCCGCCTACGCCTGGATGAACTACCTCATGCAGGGTGACGTCTTCTGGCTGACCATCCGCGACTTCCAATACATCAATCCGAACACGGCGGCCCTTGAGTATGCCAAGGCCAACCAGCCTGAGGTCTACAAAGCCTACGCTGACTCTCCGATCACCAACCCGCCTGCAGAGGCGATTGCCAATGGACATGGCATCAAGGACGTGGGCGATGCCACGCCCCTCTACGACGCCATCTGGGTCGAGGTCAAAGGCGGAAACTGACGCAGCGTTCACGAACGCAACTCTCCCGGGTAACCCCCGGGAGAGTTTTTTGTCGCCCGTGCTTTGCAAAATATGCACTATTTCGAATGAAATTATAAAAAATAGTTATAAATATTTGACAAAAATGCAAAATAATTATAAAATAGGGGCATGGAAAACGAATTCGTTACTGCGCCCTTGGACGATATCGACCAATACATCATGGACACCCTCCGCAAAGACGGGCGCGAGGCCTTTTCCCAGATCGCCGAGCAGCTCAAGGTTTCGCCGGGCATGATCCGTCAGCGCTACAACCGCCTGGTCGAGATGGGGTATCTCAAAGTGGTGGCCATCACCAACCCCATCCAGCGCGGGTTCAAGACCATGGCTATGATCGGCATCCGCACCGACGGGCACCGCATGTTGCAGGTGGCCGAACAGGTGGCGGCCCTGCAGGAGGTTGTGTACCTGATCGTCGTCAGCGGCCACTACGACCTGATGGCCGAGGTCTTCTGCCGCGACCACGATGACCTGTTGCGGTTCCTCACCGAAAAATTAGCCGCCATCGAAGGGGTGCGGGAGAGCGAATCTTTCATGCACCTCAAGATCGTCAAGGAAGTGTATTTCTAATCCTGGATGAACCCGCCCGAGCGGCGGTTTCTCGCCCTGTCCGTGCCTTGCACTGGGCGCGGCAACCCAACCTTGTCCGCCCCCCAAGAGAGGGATGGTGGAGCCTTTTGAAAGGAAATATGAAAGCCCTGTTCGACATCGCGCGTTCCATTGGGGAGACATTCATGCGAGTATTCGCCGCGCCCTTCCCGGGGGAGTCCCTGCGTCATTCTAACTCGCGCCATCGCGGGTTATAAAACCAAACGGAGAACCGTTCTATGAAAGTATTGCTCGTCGGAGTGGGTGGAGTTGGGGAGGCGATCGCGGCCATTGCAAAACCGCGCGCCTGGATGGAGCAAATGGTGCTGGCCGATTACAACCTCAAGCGCGCCGAGGAGGTCCAGAAAAAACTGGGTGACCCCGCGCGCTTCCCAGTGGAATTCATCGACGCCGGCAATCAGCAAATGATCGAGGATCTGGCCCGTAAATACGGCGTGGACCTGATCATGAACTCGGTGGACCCGATCTTCAACAAACAGATCTTCGACGCGGCCTTCAGCGTGGGCGTGACCTACATGGACATGGCCATGACCCTGTCCGAGCCGAATGCCTCTGACCCGTTCCATGCCACGGGCATCAAACTCGGCGACTATCAGTTTGCCAGGGCCGCAGATTGGCAGAAGAAGAACTTGCTGGCCCTGGTGGGCATCGGCGTGGAGCCTGGCATGGCCGACGTGTTCGCCCGCTATGCCCAGGAGCATCTGTTCGACGAGATCGAAGAGGTCGGCATCCGCGACGGGGCCAACATCACCATCGACGGCTACGAGTTCGCGCCCAACTTCTCGATCTGGACCACCATCGAGGAATGTCTCAACCCGCCCGTGATCTGGGAGGAGGGCAGGGGCTGGTTCACGACCGAGCCGTTCTCCGAGCCTGAGGTCTTCGATTTCCCCGAGATCGGCCCCGTGGAAGTCGTCAACGTGGAGCATGAGGAGGTGCTGCTGGTTCCTCGCTGGGTGAAGACCAAACGCGTGACCTTTAAATACGGCCTGGGCGACCAGTTCATCGGCGTGCTCAAGACCCTGCACATGCTGGGCCTGGACAATAAGGAGAAAATCAACGTAAAGGGTGTGCAAGTGGCCCCGCGTGACGTGGTTGCGGCTTGCCTGCCCGACCCCGCCCACTTGGGCGAGAAGATGCACGGTAAGACCTGCGCAGGCACCTGGGTCAAGGGTACGAAAGATGGCAAGCCGCGCCAGGTATATCTATATCAGGTGGCCGACAATCAGGCTTGTATGCAGGCCTGGGGTTGCCAGGCCGTGGTGGCGCAGAC
>CALLJA010000440.1 GCA_938008865.1 uncultured Anaerolineales bacterium | reverse complement strand
TGCGCTGCACCTGCTGGCGCGCCTGAGCCTGCGCCTGGTCGGCTGGAAGGTGGAAGGCCGCTTCCCCGACCTGCACAAGTTCGTGGTGATCGCCGCGCCCCACACCTCCAACTGGGACTTCCTGCTGTTCCTTGCTGTGATCTTTACCCTGCGCGAGAACGTGCGCTTCATGGGCAAGGCGGAGTTGTTCCGTGGGCCGTTTGCCTGGTTCTTCTACTGGTGCGGCGGCATCCCTGTGGACCGCTCGAAGTCCACCGGTCTGGTGGAGCAGATGGTGGACGCCTGCAATCGGGCGGAACAGTTCATCCTGGTCATCGCGCCCGAGGGCACGCGCAAACACGTCCGTGAATGGAAGATGGGTTTCTATCACATCGCCAGGAGCGCGGGCATTCCCATCGTCTACGCCGCCGTGGACGGCATCCGCAAGAAGGTCAACGTGGGGCAGATCTTCCAGCCCGGTGAGGATGCCGAGGCAGACTTGAAGGCCATCAAAGGGTACTTCGCAGGTAGGACAGGTATCAAGCCGAGGAAAGAGATCACGCTGGAAGAATAATCAAAACCGCCGCTCATCGCGGCGGTTCTTTTTTCATTCCTTGAGCAGAAAGTCCCCGTCCTTCAGCACCCCATCCAGGATCACCTGCACCGCATCAGACTGCATCAGCCTGTCGAGGCTGAAAGTCTTCAGGCGCGTCTGCGTCGTGCGCACCGACGGTTCGAGGAAATCGCCGAAGGGCAGCGAGGTACGATAGAGTTGATAATACAGGAAGCGGCGCGCGTTGCGTTTGAACTCAGCGGGGACTTCGATCTTTTCGGCCGCCAGAAACTCCTCCGTCTTGCTTCTCACTTCATCCACCGTCTGCGGGAAGAACACGGTCGGATATTGCGTGAAGCGCGCTTTACCCGCACACAACACAGGCGCGCCCAGGATCGAAGCTTCCAGGCCAATGGTGGAATTGTAGATCATGACGAATTTCGAGCGCTGAATCAACTCGTACGAACTGAGCGTCTCCTGTGGGCTGACGAAGACCACGTTTGGTTCCGCTTCGATGGCGCGACTCTCGGCCCAGCCCGCCACCGTTTCACGGCTGGCCTTGCGCACGCGCAGTTCATCAGGGTGAGCGCGGATGACGAACAACGTGTCGCGGTGCGCGCGGATGATCTCCAGCGTCAGGTCGAGCCAGTCGAACATGTCCTCGAAGACCGTGTTGGCGTGCGGCTGGCTGGTGTCGAAGATGACGTTGGTAAAGATAGGCACGATCTGTTTGAAGCCCGCCGCCCTTTGCAGGAAGGCCTGGTCGAGTCCTTTCATGTCCGCCCAGAACTTGACGCCCGCCATCGTGAAGTCGCCCTGAAAGCGTTTGGCGAGATAGGCATCCAGTTTCGCATTCTGCGCGTCGCTCAGCTCGAAGTCAGCGGGGATGTGGATCGGGTAAGCGGTGGCTTCGCCGTCGGTGAAGAAAGCCGTCGCGGGTTGAAGCCCTACCTCGTGGGTGACTACCCGCAGTCCACGCTGCTGGGCGAGATAACGCGCCGTCGCCTCGGGGAAGAATTGTCCGTTGAAGACGATCACCAGGCGCGGATCCGTCTCATCCAGAAATTTCGAGAACTGTCGCGCCACATTCCATGCGGACAAAACATATTCGCGCAGCAAATAGCGCGTGGCCTCGTCATCGCTCAGGTGATGGATGCGCAGGATCCAGCGCAGGCCAGGCAGGCACAGCGGGCCAAGCGGAATTCCCTGAAATTGAAAAGTGGAAAGTTCAGGAACCGAAAGCTTCTCAATTTGAGATGCCAGCTCAGGGTCACGCTGAAAGTCAAACCATCTCACACCCGACTTTTGACTCTCGACCTTTGACGGAACTCCCGCATACAACGCCTTCGACTGCATCACGCACGACGCGCACGGCGGCGCCTTGTGCGGATCGTCGCGGTTCGTGCCCAGCACGCAATGACTCATGCCCGCGTGACAGGCAAAATACGCCACAGGGATACCCTTGAGGCGCAGCGCCCACGAAGCCAGCAGATGAAAGCCGCTGTTCCACGACAGGTCATCGATGCCCGTGGAGGCTTTGAAGAAGGCAACGGGCTGCCCCGAAGCGGGCGGCGAGTTTCGGACGACGCTCCTCGCCACGGCCGCCACCTTGAGGGTGTTGAAGCGGCGCACGAGTCCGCGTTTGATGCGTTGGGTGAAAAATTCTTTAATCATCAGGAATGCGCTTCGTTGTCTGTAATGAAGGAAAGATAGTTGCT
>CALLJA010000439.1 GCA_938008865.1 uncultured Anaerolineales bacterium | reverse complement strand
AGCGGAGCGCAGCGATGCCCTGAGCTTGTTGAAGGGTCGAAGGGCGCATACTTGGTGAACCCGCCCTTCGACTGCGCCCAATCAGCCAACCCCATCCGCCCGCGAGCTCATCTCTCTTTTTTTCCTTCGTGCCCTGAGTGTCCTTCCTGGCGCCGCCCGTCAGGGCAGGTGTCGTGGTAAAGCTCTTTTAAACTTATGCCCAACGCCTACTTCCTGCTCTTTGAGTTCATCATCTACATCCAGTTCGCCCTCTGCCTGCGCCACGCATGGACGCAGCGTCCCGCGGGCGTGCTGCGCCTGTTGTTCGGTGCGGCCTTCGGCGTGCTGCTCGAACTGGCCACCATCCGCCAACTCAACGCCTATGAATACGGCCGTTTCCTTTTCATGGTGCTGGATGTGCCGCTCTGCATCGGCGTGGCCTGGGGCTGCATTGTTTACAGCGCGATGGAATTTTCCGACGCGAGCGACCTGCCCTTCTGGGCGCGCCCCGCGCTGGACGGCCTGCTGGCCCTCAACATCGACCTGGCCCTGGACGCGGTCGCCATCCGCCTCGGCTTCTGGGACTGGGGCCAGGGCCTGGACTTCCAGTACTTCGGCGTGCCCTTCGCCAACTTCTGGGCCTGGTTCTGGGTGGTCTTCTGGTTCTCGCTCGGCCATCGCCTGCTCTCGCGCCGCACGGACTGGGTCGGGACCTGGCTCTCGGCTCCGCTGGGACTGACCATCGGCCTGGCGGGCGTGCTTGGGACGAACTTCCTGATCTCGTTCATCGTCCCCTTCGCCTATCACGGCCTGACGGTGGTCATCGCCATCGCCGCCCCGCTGCTGTTCATCTTCTTCCTTAAACCGCGCTTCAACGTCCGCCCCGCGCCGTCCTTGGTCTTCTGGGTGCCGTTCATCGCTCATGCCTATTTGCTGATCGCGGGACTTATCTCGGGCGTCATTTTGAATCCGCCCTTCCTGTTGATCGTCGGGCTGACGATGGTCGCAGTTGCGTTCTATCTGCATCGCCCCTTCTTACAGAAGAGTTTCGTCAAAAACTCAGCATGATACAATCGACAAAATCGACCGTCTCTCTTTATCAGTAGGAGAATTTTATGAGCGTTGACAACTACTTGCAGGAAGCGGGTGCATTGGCCACCCTGGCGGGCATTCTGGCGGGCTTCGGCATCTCGGCCGTGATCCAATTGTTGGCCGCTGACCGCAGGGACAGGATTATCACCGCCACCATCGTCATCTTTGCCGCCTCGACCGTGATGTTCCTGTACGCCCTGATCGTCTCGGTCCTGTCCTTCGCCGCCGCAGCGGAATTGAACGACGTTCCCACCCAGTTGGACGGCATCAACATGAGCGGATTGCTGGTCCTGTTTGGGGCGGTCTACGTCTTTTTGGCGGGCATCGGCGCCTCGGGCTGGATCCGCTCGAAGGTCGCAGGCATCTTCACCACCGTGTTTGCGCTGATCAGTGCCTGCCTGATCGGGTACGTTATCGTCTCGGTCGTTGCGGTCTTTGCATAACCTGCGCGCTTCGACTGCGCTCAGCACGAATAACCCAACAAAAAGCGCCCCTCGTTTCCGAGAGGCGCTTTTTTCATTTCAGTCTAGCGGATCTTGAACATCTGCATGAGCTTCATGGCCAGGTTCAGGTCGCCGCCCAATTTGATCTTGCCCTGCATGAAGGCGGCCATCCCATCCAGCTCGCCCGTGAAGATTTTGACGTAGTCAGCCGAGTCGGCGGTCAGGCTCATCGTGGCGGGTCCGCTGGGCGCACCCTGCGCCACGTCGCATTTGCCATCCTTGATGGTGGCGGTCCACTCGCCAGCGTTCTCGCCTGTGAACTTGAAGTGGATGGTGGCGTTCACGCCCTGCGCCTTCTCGGGAAGGAACGCAGCGGGCATCTTGGACATCAGGTCGGAAATTGAGAGGGGCATTGTTTTCTCCTTGTGATTTTGTAGGGGCACGGCGAACCCAGGCTCAACGTGTTGAATTCAGGCTGCGCCGTGCCCCTACATTTTATTGAAGATTTTCGAAGATCGCCGCGGCGCCCATGCCGCCGCCGATGCACATGGTCACCATGCCATACTTCGACTTGCGGCGATCCATCTCGTGGAGCAACTGTGTGGTCAGCTTGGAGCCCGTGCAGCCGAGCGGATGGCCGAGGGCGATGGCGCCGCCGTTGACATTGGTCTTCTCGGGGTCGATCTCCAGGGTGCGCATCACGGCCAGGCTTTGCGCGGCGAAAGCTTCGTTCAATTCTATCAGGTCGATGTCATTTAGGGAAAGGCCCGCGATCTTGAGCGCCTTCGGGATGGCCGCGATCGGGCCGACTCCCATCAACTCGGGCGGGACTCCGCCCACCGCAAAGGACACGAACCGCGCCAGCGGCTGGAGTCCCAACTCTGCGGCTTTCTCCGCCGACATGACCATCACCGCCGAGGCCCCATCCGACATCTGCGACGAGTTGCCCGCCGTGACGGTGCCGCCTTCCTTGAAAGCGGGTTTGAGTTTGGCCAGGCCATCCATCGTTGAGTCAGCGCGCGGACCCTCATCCCGTTTGACGGTGAACGTCTTCTTGACGGGTTTCTCGTCGGGCCCCAGTTCGGTGA
>CALLJA010000438.1 GCA_938008865.1 uncultured Anaerolineales bacterium | reverse complement strand
TCAGGCCAGGTGTGGACGAAGTGGTCCACATGGGCGGCCTGGGCGGCGGCGATGACTTCCTCGTCCGTGGCGTCCGGGCGTCCATAGCGGATGTTCTCCATGATGGTGCCGTTGTACAGCCAGGTGTCTTGCAAGACCATGCCGAACATCTTGCGCAGGTCGCGGCGGGTGAACTCGCGGATATCGCGCCCATCCACGAGGATGGCGCCTTCGTTGACGTCGTAGAAACGCATCAGCAGTTTGACCATGGTGGTCTTGCCAGCGCCCGTCGGCCCGACGATGGCGATCTTGTGCCCAGGCTCGGCCTCGGCGGAGAAATCGTTGATGATGATCTTGTCGGCGCTGTAGCCGAAGTGGACGTCCTTGAACTCAACGCGGCCCTGTACCTCTTCGAGCTGGACCGGGTTCTCGGCTTCGGGCGTCTCTTCGGCCTCGTCGAGGAACTCGAAGACGCGCTCCGCGGCGGCAGCGGTCTGCTGGAGGATGTTGGAGATGTTGGCCAACTGCGTGATGGGCTGGGTGAACGAGCGCACATACTGGATGAAGGCCTGGATGTCGCCGACCGTGATGGCCTGGCGGATGGCCAGGTAGCCGCCGAGGATGGCGACCGCCACGTAGCCCAGGTTGCCGATGAAGGTCATGATCGGCATCATCAGGCCCGAGAGGAATTGCGATTTCCAGGCGGCGTCGTAGAGCATGTCGTTGGAGCCGTCGAACTTCTGGATGCTCTCGCGCTCACCGTTGAAAGCCTTCATCACGATGTGGCCGCCGTACATTTCCTCGACGTGGCCGTTGACGTGGCCCAGGTAATCCTGCTGCTGCTTGAAGAACTTCTGCGACTGGCGCACGATCAGCATGACAGCCGCCATCGAGAGCGGGATGATGACCAGCGCCACCAGCGTCATCAGCCAGCTGATGGAGAACATCATGACCAGCACACCCACCACGGTCACCAGCGAGGTGATGATCTGGGTCAGGCTCTGGCTGAGGGTCTGGTTGACCGTGTCCACGTCGTTGGTGATGCGCGAGAGCACCTCGCCGTGCGTGGTGCCGTCGAAATATTTCAGCGGCATACGGTTGATCTTCTGCGAGATGTCGCGGCGGAAGCGGTAGGAGATGTCGGTCGAAACGTTGGCCATGATCCAGCCCTGGGCGTAGGCGAACAGCGCCGAGAGCAGGTACAGGCCGAGGGTCAGGAGCACGATGCGGGCGATGGAGTCGAAGTCGATCGAGCCGCTGCCGCCCAGTTGGGCCATCACGCCTTCGAACAGTTTGGTGGTGGCCTGGCCGAGGATCTTCGGGCCGACAATGTTGGCGGCGGTGGAGGCGATGGCCACGACGGCCACGACCAGGATCGGCAGGCGGTATGCGCCGAGGTATTCGACCAGTTTGCGCATGGTGCCGCCAAAATCGCGGGCCTTGGCCACGGGCCCGCCCATCATGGGACCGCCCATCGGGCCGCGTCCCATCATGGGACCGCCGCGCTGCTGCTGTTGGGGTCTGCCTTGCGTCATCATGCCAGTTCCTCCTTGCTGAGTTGCGACAAGGCGATCTCTTTATACGTCTCGCAGGTTTCCATTAATTCCTTGTGCGTGCCCTTGCCGACGATGCGGCCTTCGTCGAGCACGATGATCTGTTCGGCATCCTTGATGGTCGAGACGCGCTGGGTGACGACCAGCAGGGTGCCCTCGGCCGCTTTCTCCTTGAAGGCGCGGCGCAGGGAGGCATCGGTCTTGAAGTCAAGCGCGGAGAAGGAGTCGTCGAGGATGTAGATCGGCGGCTTCTTGACGAGGGCGCGCGCGATGGAGAGGCGCTGTTTCTGTCCGCCCGAGACGTTGGTGCCGCCCTGGGCGATCTCCGCGGCCAGGCCCTCGGGCTTGGATTCGACGAATTCTTTCGCCTGGGCGATCTCGATGGCCGATTGCAGCATCTCAGGCGAGGCGTCCTTGTCTGCGTAGCGCAGGTTCGACTCGATGGTGCCCGAGAACAACGCACTCTTCTGCGGCACATAGCCGATCTTGTCGCGCAGTTCGTGCTGGGTTACCTCGCGGATGTCCACGCCGTCCATGAGGATGGCGCCCTGGGTCACCTCGTAGAAGCGGGGGATCAGGTTGACGATGGTGGACTTGCCCGCACCGGTCGAACCGATGAAGGCGGTAGTCTGCCCGGGCCGGGCGGTGAAACTGATGTCCGCCAGCGCGTCGGTATCCGCACCGGGGTAGCGGAACGAGACGTCCCGGAATTCCACCGAACCCTTGAACGGCGCGGGGAACTGCCTGGGCTCCTTCGGGTCGTGGATGTGCGGTTCGGTGCTGAGCACCTCGTGGATGCGGTCGGCCGAGACCGAGGCGCGCGGGATGATGATGAACATCATCGAGAGGAACAGGAACGACATCACGATCTGCATGGCATATTGCATGAAAGCCATCAGGTCGCCGACCTGCATGTTGGCGTCAGCCACCTGGCGCGCGCCGAACCAGATGATGGAGAGCGTCAGCACGTTCATGATGAGCATCATGAGCGGCATCATCACCACCATCACGCGGTTGATGAACAGGCTGACGGCGGTCAGGTCCTTGTTGGCCTTGTCGAAACGCTCCTCCTCGAAAGGCTGCATGTTGAAGGCGCGGATGACCATCATGCCCGAGAGGTTCTCGCGCGAGACCAGGTTGATGCGGTCGACCAGTTGCTGGATCAATTTGAACCTGGGCAGGGCCACCGAGAAGACCACGATGATCAGGCTGATCAGCATCAGCACAGCCAGGCCGATCAGCCACGAGAGCGGCGAATCCTTGGCCACAACCTTGATGATTCCGCCGATCCCCATCAGCGGGGCGTAGAACATCATGCGCACCATCATGACCACCACCATCTGGATCTGGGTCACGTCGTTGGTGGTGCGGGTGATGAGCGAGGCGGTCGAGAACTTGTCGAACTCGGTGTTGGAGTAACTCTCGACGGTCTTGAACACATCACGGCGGATGTCGCGCGCCATGCCTGCCGCGATCTTTGCGGAGAGATAGCCGACGATGATGGTACACACGCCCGAGGCCAGGGTCAGCAGCAACATCCAGCCGCCCACGCCCAGGATGTAGCGGTTCTGCAGCGTGTCGGTATCCATGCCGAGGGCCTGATACTCCGCCTTGACCGCGCCGACAGCGGCCTGCACGAGCATTTTGTCGCCCAGGGTAGCGAACCGGGCGTCCAGCGAGTCGGTCATCTGTGCCACCTGGTCGGCGGGCAGGCGGCTGAGCATGGCGAAGATGTCTGTGCCGGGCGGAAGTTTGGAGAGGTCGAACCCGCCGAACGAGTTGCCCATTTCGGCGGCCTTGGATGGGTCAGCCAGGGCCTGTTCGATGCCCGAGACCGCCAGCAGGGCGCGGGCCAGGATCGGGCTCAGGCGCTCGATCTCGGCCGTGTCGGTGAGATTCAGCACGTAAACGGGACCAGACGCCAGGGCGGGATAGTCCGCCAGATACTTGTCGTAGTCGGCGGAGTTCTGGTCGACGAGAGTGTAGGCGGCCAGTACCGACTCTTTATCCGCTGCGCTCATGAAGATGAGCACGCGGTCCATCTGGCCCTGGCGGATGGCGGCAGGCACGGCGTTCTCCACGCCGCCCTGCTGGATGCCGGTGTTGACGATGCGCGAGAGATAATCGGGCAGGGCCAGGTCGAAATTGGCTTGCGCAAAGAGCAGCGCAATCGACAATAACAGCATCGCCAGGTAGGGCTTTGCATATTTGAGCAGTTTAAGCATGGGTGTTATCCCTGAAGCAAACGACTGGACTTTTCATGGAATTCCTTTCTAATCCCCGCTATAGGCCGACTCGACCGAGGTGACGTTCAGGTCGAGCGGTTGTGCGGAACGGTTGAACAATTTCTGGAAGGGCAGCGCGGCCAGACGCGAGAACATCATGCGCTTGGTCAGCACGGTGGACATCAGGCCATTGCGGCCGTCGGTGGCGGAGGACGCCAACCACAGCGCGCGTTCGGCGGGCACATCAGCTTCATTGCCCCACAGCATGGCCACGTAGCGCAGCGGGTTCAATCGGCCTTCATAACCATTCACCGCCTGGACGTTGCTGAGCATCTCGGTGCGCACCAGGCCGGGGTTGAAGCCGAAGATATCCACGCCGCGGCCCTTGTATTCCTGCGCCAGCGCCTGGGTGAAATTGCGCACCCAAACCTTGCTGGAACTATACGCGTTCTGCATGGGCACCGCGCCCGTGTCACCGCGTCCCAACAGATTGATCAGCTTGCCGCTCTTCTGGGCCAGGAAATGGCGCAGTGCCACGACCGACCCGTTGTAGGTGCCGACGATGTTGGTGTTGACGGTGTTCAGGAAGTCCGCGCTGGGGACGTGGGCCGTGGGCCCATAAGGTGCGGAGATGCCCGCGTTGTTGACCCAGATGTCGATGCGGCCAAAGGTGCGGATCGCCAGCCCGGCCAACGCCTCGACCTGGGCCAGGTCGCCCACGTCACAAGCCTGACCTGCCGCCTGCGCACCGTTATGTTGGAGTTTTTTCACCGCCTCGTCCACCGAGCGGGCCGAGCGCGACGCAATGACCACCTTCGCGCCCGCGCGCGCGTAGGTCTCGGCGATGGCGTACCCCAGGCCGCGCGATCCGCCGGTGATCACGGCTACTTTGTTCAGTAAAAGCAATGTCATTTTGTTTCCTTGTTGGATGAGATTCTTTGGCTTCAATCGTCCTCGCGCGAGGCCTCGGCCAGGATGGCCAACGCTTCGCCGACCTTGCGGCGGTCCTCGTCTGAGAGGTTCCGCTCCATTTCGTCCACCCAGCGGAAGCGCTCGGCGAAGCCCCGTTCGATCAGGTCAAGGCCCTTCGGGGAAAGCGTCACCTGCTTGGCGCGGCGGTCGTTGGGATCCTCCGTCCGCTCCAGAAACCCGCCCTGGACCAGTTTGTCCACGGTCTGGCTGGCAGCGGCGGCAGTGATCTCCATGTGCTCGCTCAGGTCCGAGATGCCGCACTGTTTTCGGTAATACACCCGCATCAGCAGGAAGAATTGCGGCATGGAGAACCCCAGTGACTTGACATAACGCGCCTGGTCACGCATGGCGCGATGGGTGGCGGTTTCCACCCACTCGCGCAGGGAGGTCTTGATTTGGATGGGGTCAGTCATATTTAAGCCTTCTTTTTATTTAAGTAGACTTAAATATATGCAGAAATGAAGTTAAGTCAAGACAGGGGAGATAAGAAGATGGTTAGAAAAATTGCGTTTTCCCCTGAAAAAACTCCCTGCGGTATTTGTGCCGCAGGGAGTTGACAGGCGTAGCCCGGGTTTACTCCGCTCCCAGCCCCAGCGACGGGATCGGGGCCACATCCTGGCTGTACAGCCAACTGTCGAAGAATGCGCCGAGGTCTGAGCCGCTGACTTCCTCGGCCACGGCGATGAAGTCGGCGGTGGAGGCGTTGCCGTTCTCGTGGCGCTGGTAGTAGGTCTTGAGGATCTGGAAGAAGGCCTCGTCGCCGACCTCCAACCGCAGGGCGTGCAGCGTCAACGCGCCCCACTCATAGACGCCGTAATTGAACAGGTCGTCCGCGGGCGGCTGGCCCGGCGGAGACATGGAAGCGCGCGAGTCGACCACTTCCGCATATACGTCGCTGACCCAGCCGTCGAGCGCTTCACGGCCTTCGAGGTGTTCGAGCCACAAGCCCTCGGCGTAGGTGGCGAAGCCCTCGTTCAGCCAGATATCGCCCCAGTCGGCCACGCTGACGCTGTCGCCGAACCACTGGTGCGCCAGTTCGTGCGCCACCACACTTTCAGAGTATTCCAGGTCCCCCAGGTCGATCATGTCCGAGCCGAAGATGGACAGGGTCTGCGCTTCGAGCGCGGTGCCGATCTCCGAGTTCATCACCACCGAGCCGTACACGTCGAACGGATACGGGCCGAAGGTATTGCTGAAGAAGTCGAGCATCTCGCCCTGGCGCACGAAAGCCTGACGCACGCCCGCGGGCAGCCCCGCTGCGTAGTAGTTGCGGATGGCGACCCCGTCCGCGCTTCGCATGGACTCGCTGTCGAAGTCGGCAATGTTGATCGTGACCAGGTAACTGGCCATCGGCTGGGCCACCTCCGACGCGTAGGTGACGCTGTCGCCGTTGTCTACGGGTTTGGAATCCACACCGTTCATGGCCACCTCAAAAGGTTTGGGGACGGTCACGCGCAGGCTGTAGGCGGCTTTGTCGAGCGGGTGGTCGTTGGACGGGAAGAAGTTGGCCGCGCCGTCTGGTTCGCTCAACACATAGGTCTCCCCCTCCGAGACGGTCCAGCCTGTTTCGACCGGCAGCGCCACCGACATCATGCGCTCGGGCGTGCCGTCATACGTCACAACCACGCTGAAATCCTCGCCAGCGGCCAGCGGCGTGGCAGGCGTGATGGTCAACTCCTGGCCGCTGCGGGTGAAATCAGCCGCAACGTTATTGACCGTGACCTCCGCGATCTCGAACCCGACAAAATCCAGGTTGAACGATGTGAGGTCCTGGGTGGCCGCCGCCTCGATGGTGACCTCGCCGTGCAGGTCGCTGGCGGCCGCGTCGTGGATGGTCAGGTCGAGGGTGTAATGCCGCACGTCGTAGCCGCCGTTGCCGAAACCAGGATAGAGCGAATCGCCCAGCCCGGGCGCGCCCGGCTCGGCCGGATCCGCCGCGGGGGCGGGTTCCGGCATCGACGTCGATGTCGCCGTTGCAAGCGACTGAAGCGGAACATCTGTGGGCGGGACCAGGCGCGCGCATCCCAGCGCAATGACCAGGACGAGCAGCGCCTGTAGGGTTTGGCGGGTTTTCATGCGGGGCCTCCGTAAGAAAGAGATATGGCAGCGGGAGTATATCATTGCGCGGCTTGCATCCCTGCCCAACGGGGGAATTGCGCGTTGGCGCGGGCGGGGTATACTCGCGGCATCTCACCAGAAAAGGAATTGCAACATGGAACTTATAATCGAACACCGCCCCTCGTATTCGCTGGCGGTCGCCAAATTACAGCCCAACGAACGCATCCGCGCCGAAGCGGGCGCGATGGTCAGCATGAGCGAAGGCGTGACTATCGAGACCAAGGCCGAAGGCGGATTCCTCAAATCGCTGGGGCGCGCCGTGCTGGGCGGAGAATCCTTCTTCCAGAACTTCTTCCAGGCCGCGGCCTCGGGCGGTGAGGTGACCCTGGCCCCCGAACTGCCCGGCGACATGCTGCTGATCGAGATGAAGGGTGAGAAAATGATGCTCCAGTCCGGCTCGTACGTCGCTTCGGAGAACGGCGTGGAATTGACCGCCCGCATCAGTGTGAAGGCTTTCATGTCGGCCGAGGGCATCTCCATGCTCGAGGCCACGGGCACGGGCAAACTGTTGGTCTCGTCCTACGGCGCGATCTTTGAGCGTACTATCGGCGCGGGCGAAAAATACATCGTGGACACCTCGCACCTGGTGGCCTTCACGGGCAGCATGAACGTGCAGCCCCGCACCGTGGGCGGATTCAAGTCCACGCTGTTCAGCGGCGAAG
The DNA here is from genome assembly GCA_938008865.1 of uncultured Anaerolineales bacterium. Taxonomy (GTDB): domain Bacteria; phylum Chloroflexota; class Anaerolineae; order Anaerolineales; family Villigracilaceae; genus JACPVF01. The sequence continues at coordinate 49 of CALLJA010000438.1, read as the reverse complement.
GCCTGGTGGTCGAGCTGACGGGCCCCGGCACGATCTACATGCAGACCCG
>CALLJA010000437.1 GCA_938008865.1 uncultured Anaerolineales bacterium | reverse complement strand
GTCGCTGGCGCCGAGGGATTGCGCCATCTGGTTGAGCTGGTCGGCCAGTTGCGCCTGCTCGGCCTGACTCAACTGGCTGACGTCGATGCTGTTCAACTCCGCCGCCGCGCTGACGATGTCGCCCTGGGCGAGCTGCTGTCCGACAGATTGCAATGGACTGCCGTTCTGCTCGGCCAGTTTCTGCCCCGCATTCTGCAAGCCCTGCTGCATCTGCTGCGTCTGCGCATCGGACAGCATCTGAAGTTTCTCGCCCGAGTGAGTCAACACGGCCACCGAATTTTCGAGCGAGGGATTCTCGTTCAACTCTTTCACGGCCTGCTCGAGCGGCTCGGTCAGAGCCTTCTTTTGCTCCTCGGTCAGCGAGTTGTTCTGCTCGATCTGCGCGATGAGTTCCTCGATATCTTGCGTTTCTTCTTTTACTGCCTGCTGCACGTTGTGAGACTGCTGTGAGGCGGCGAACCATTGCTCCCCGCGGAACCAGGTGAGGGTCAATGCGGCCAGCAGGAGGAACGTGACCAGCGCTTCGAGGCGCGGCAGGTTGAACAGCATTCCACCGCGCGGATTCACATCCCGCGCCGCGCGGATAGCGTCGGCGCGTTGCAATGAGACCAGATTCGCGGGATAGTCCGCTTTGGACTGGCTCAATTCGAGCGCGGTGCTGACGCGTTCGCCCAGGCCGAAGACTCCGTCGAAGTGGCGGGCGGCCCATGAAACGGAAACAGGCCACAGGGCGGCAATCAGGGCGGCGATGGAGGTTCCGAGCAGCAGCATGCCGCCCGTCAGCACCAGGAATTCCGAGCGCAGCAGGCGGGCATTCCACAACAGCGTGCCGCCCATCAGCAGGGCCAATCCCGCGCCAAGGGTCAGGCCGCGCAGGCCCCAGGTCCAGGCGCGGCGCAGCCTCAGCCAGAGGATCCAGTTTTGAAGCGGGACCAGTAGTTCGTTCAGGGAGTCCATGGCGCGCCTTTCATCGGTCGGGGCGGTTCACGCGGCGGATGCTCCACCAGACCATGATCCAGGTCAGGAGCAGCATCAGGACGGTGTAGATGATCCACGGCGAGGGTACTACCAGGCTGTTGCTGGAGTTAAACGGCATGTTGGTGAAGAACAATTCCTGGCTGTCTACCAGCAGGGTTTCGCTCATGATTGCGGCGAAGAGCGGGTTGGTCGAGAGAATCACCCACGCGCTCACCGAGAGAATATCGCGCCAGATCGAGTTGGGGTTGTTGTAGAAGGACGAGTCGGCCACAGCCATGACGATCAGCACGACCACCAGCAGCAGCACACCCAGCACGATGCTGCCGTAGGATGAGACCGTGGCGGTCAGCACGCGCTTCGTCAGGCTCGAGAAGAACAGGCCCAGCGCGCAGAAGTGGATGGCGGTCACGATCAGCATCAGGGTCGAGACCAGCAGTTCCTCCAGGCCCACGCCGCCCAGCATGAAGGCGATGCTTTCGAGCGGCAGGGCGGCGAAGATGAGCAGCAGCAAGAAGGCGAAGGCCGCGCCCAGTTTCCCCAGCACGAAGGCGCGCGCGGAGAGCAGGGTGGTGCGCAGCAGGTCGAAGGTGCCGCGCTCGCGTTCGGCGGCTACTGCGCCGCTGGTCAGGCCGGGCGCGATGAAAGCCGTCATCAATAATTCCATCAGGATCACGGTGCCGAAGATGGTCTTGCCCAGCCCCTGGCGGAACTCAGGCGTCCAGCGGGAGCTGCCCAACCCTGTGATCGCCAGCAGGTAGAAGATCACAATGAAGCCCGAGATCAGCGCCAGGTAGACGCTGACCATCACGAAGGCCTGGCGTCCACGCATGCGCCCGCGCAGTTCCTTGGCGATGACGGGATTTTCGAGCACGTTTTGGACGCCCCGTTTCCACCACGGCGCGCGGACCGTTGGGGCGGGTCCCGTTATGGGAGCGGATTCTGGCTGCAACTGGCTCATGATACGATGCCTTTCGTGGCGCGCATGAAGACCTCTTCGAGGGTTTTCATCTCTTCGCTGAAGTGGACGACGGGCAGCCCGCGCTGGATCAGGCTCGTCAACAGGGCTTGCATGGCCGCGTCGTCGCCGTTGAATTCGACTTCGAGCGCCAGCCAGTCGGCGCGCCCGTTTTCCTGCACGCGGACGGCCGTCACGCCGGGCATGTTCACGAGCGCCGCCTGCGCTTCCGCCAGCGGCGCGGTGTCGAGTAGTTTGATGTGCAGCAGGCGGTGCGGGACCAGGTTCTGGTTGAGCTGGTCGAGCGTGCCCACGGCCACCACCTTGCCCAGCTCCATGATGCCCACCCGCGAGCATAACTCGGCCACGTCGGCCAGGATGTGGCTGGAGAACAGGATGGTCTTGCCGAGGCGCGCGATCTCCATCAGCAGTTCGCGGATCTCGATGCGGGCGCGCGGGTCGAGGCCCGAGGCGGGCTCGTCGAGCACCAGCACGCTCGGGTCGTGGATCAGCACGCGGGCGATGCCCAGGCGCTGCTTGAGGCCCGTCGAAAGCGTGTCCACCATATCGTCGCGGCGGTGGCCGATGTCCACCAGTTCGAGCAGGTCGCGAATCAGCCCTCCGCGCTGGGCGGGCGGGATGGCGTAACAGGCGGCGAAGAAGTCAAGGTATTCCTGCACGGTCATGTTGCCGTATACGCCGAAGGAATCGGGCATGAAGCCTAGCAGGCGCCTCACCTCGCGCGGCTCGTCGTAGATGGAATGACCGCCGACGGTAATCTCGCCGTCATCAGGTTCGAGCAGGGTCACCAACATGCGGATGGTGGTGGTCTTGCCCGCGCCGTTCGGGCCGACCAGCCCGAAGATCTCGCCCGGCTCGATGGTCAGGTTGACGTCGTCCACGGCGGTGCGGCGGCCGAATTTCTTGGTCAGGTTTTGGATCTCGACGATGGGGGTCATGGGCGCACCACCAGGGTGAAGTGGGATTTGAGGACCTCGGCGTAGTCGGTATCGCCGCTCATCCTCAAGCGGATCTCGCTGCCCGGGCCCAGGAATCGGTCCGGGTCAGGCAGGTCGAGTCTGCCTTCCTGCGCGTCATTGATCTCGAACCATTGGCTGGCCGCGAAGTCCCAGACCTGCACGTTGGTCTTGTAGGAGAAGTTTGAGTAATCCAATTGCAGGCTGAGGGATTCGACCGACCCGTAGTGGAGCGGGATGGCGGGCCTGAAGCGCAGTTCATACTGGCCCGAGGAGAAAGGCGTATCGCCCCACGGCGACACGTTTGGGTTGGAAGCCTCCCACGCGAACAACCCATTCGTGATCCGCCACGGACCGTCCGAAAACTCGACCGTCGGCGTGAGCGACAGGACGTAGAGTGTGGTGTCGATGGTCCTGGCAGATTTGCCCGTCAGGCTGGTGGAGGCCACAGGCTCGTCGATCCAGCCCATCAGGTACACGCCCCAGTTGGCGTTGATACCAGTGTCGTAGGCGATCCCGTTTGCGATCGAGTAGCCTGAAGACGGCAGGAGCGTCTGGAGGAAACTCATCCGCCGCAGGTCTGCGATCTCTTCCGAATTCGAGGGGATGCCGGTGATGTACGAGGCCGCCACGCCGTCGAGCGCGCTGCGCGCCCCGTTCTCCATCAACAGGTTGACCTTGATAGTCTTGCCCGGGCCGAGTTCACCCAGGCGGCGGAAGTAGCCCTGCGAAAAAACCGACACGTCCTTGAGCGTGACCTGGCTGTTGTTAGTGACGGTGCCGGTCAGGGTGGGACGCTTGTCGCTGACCTGCACCACCAGGTCGTGCGAGATGGGCAGGGCGGCGGTGAGGCCCTCGGCCACGAACGACTTCATGCCGCTGGCTTCCAGGCGCACTTCAGTTATCTGGCTGCCCCGCGCGTCCTGGACCTGCGTCCAACTGGCGGTGTTGTCCAGCGGGGAGAGCAGCAGGTTGTCGTCGGCTTGCAGGGTGTAGGTGGCGCGGTTGGGGGAATACAGGCCCACCAGCGCCCGCACCTGGGCCTGGTCCTGTCCCTCCCAGGCCTGGACGACCGCCAGGCGGTTCAGGATGGGCGACGCGCCGCGGTACAATCCGCCTGCCGTGTAGGCGATGACGGTGAACGCGATGGCCAGCCCGGGCGCGGTGACCCAGGCCAGGTGGTTGCGTTTCATGCGCTTCAAGACCAGGTAACTGACGGGGCCGACCAGCAGGATGTAAAAGACCATCCAGCAGATGATGTACAGCACGGAGGGGACCTCCAGCCCTTCGAACATGGAGAGGGCTTCGTCGGCCTGGTAGGTGTCCCAGTATGGGACCTGCCAATTGGGCTGGGAGAATTTGGGCGTGAGCAGCGCGCCGTACAGGTCTTGCATCCCGTTCCAGTCTGCCAGCGGCTGCAGGTCGGGGTCGGCGGCCAGGTAGAAGACTTTACCGAAGCCGAGGCGCCCTTCCACGAGCAGTGGAACCCCGTTTTGCGCGGTGAGTACGTTTGCGCCTTCGCGCAGTGTCCCGACCGAGAGGGTGGTCCCGCCATCCAGCGGGTCGGGCGCGCGCAGGTAGTGCGAGAGCGCCGAGAGGCCATCCACCTGGGCCGTTCCCTGGGCCTGGATGGGCAGCAGGTCTTCGATCCCCGCGCCGACAGCCTGCCACTTGGGCCCGCCGATCACGAGCAGCCGCCCGCCGCGCGTCACCCATTCGCGCAGCGCGCCGCGCTGCTCACGGTTGAGCGCGCCCGTATCCACGCCCGAGAGGACCAGCGCATCCAGCGCGTTCCAGCCTTCGGCGCGCTCGGGCAGTTCGTCCAGGCGGAGTTCGCTGTAACGGACGGTGCCCGCCAGTATTGGCATATTCGTCAGGCCCTTCAGTTCCCTGCCCGCGTCGAGGATGGTGCCCACGAACAGGGTTTGCGGCGGCTGGCAGTTGAGTTTGGACGTGGTGCTGGAGAGTGTCTTCTGGCCGTCGATCAGCGACGTGGACAGGGCCTGGTACGAGGAGGAAGTGGCCTTGACGTACAACGTGACCTGTTTGCGCGAAGAACTCGGCAGGCTGACCCTGGAGAGATACGCCAGGGTGTTGACGCCGTCCTTGACGGTGACCCGCACCTCGGCCTCCAGGTCCTGGCCTGTGTTCTCGACCTGCACCCGCACGGGGATCCAGCCGAGCTGCCTGCAAAAGCCCCCAACACCCGCCTCGACCTTCATCTGGATGGTAGCCTGGCCCTGCGCGTGGACGGCGGTCCCCGTCCCGGAGCCGAAGACGAGCAGGAACGCCATCGCCAGCAAGGCAATGGTACGGGTCAAGTTTGTGGTCTGACGCTGAATCAAAGTGGCCTCTCCCTTTTCATGCAATGGATCGTTGTTGGCGCGGCAATTTAGACCAGATTGCAGGTGATTGTAGCACTGTAGACCTCGAAATGAGTTTAGAGTTCGCTGAACGTCTTATACTCATGAAAATTCGGCCTTCCCATCCTCCATCAGACGCAGGTTACGGTGGCTTTGTTTCCTTTTTTGGGACTTTCTGGCTTTGAACAGGGTAAAACCTGCCCTGCCACAGAGAGCGCGGGGATTTGTATGGTTTTGTATCTGTGAACTCCGTGATGTCTGTGGTGAAAATGGTGTCAACCCCACCAACAAACCCGAAGAGCCACTTTTTGTCTGTCGCCGGGCATCATTTGAACTCGCCCAGGAAAGCTGTCACATTCTCGCCCAGGGCCTGATTATTGTAGCCGCCTTCCATGATGACTGCCGTGGGCAGGCGCAGTTCCGCGATGCGCGCACCGATCTGGCGGATGCCCGCGCGCGTGATGTGGATGCGGCCGAGCGGGTCGTCGGTGTAGATGTCCATGCCCGCCGAGATGACCAGCGCCGCGGGCTGGAACTCGCGGATCAGATGCAGCGCGTCGCCCAGGGCCGCGAGGTATTCTCCGTCGTCGGTCCCGGCGGGCAGCGGGAAGTTGTGATGGAATCCCAGCCCCGCGCCAGCCCCGCGCTCTTCGGCGTAACCCGCGTAGTACGGATACTCGCAGGCTGGGTCCGCGTGGATGGAGATGCTCAGCACGTCGCCGCGTTCATAGAAAATATCCTGCGTTCCGTTGCCCGCGTGGTAATCGATGTCGAGCAGGGCTACTTTTCCGCGCGCGCTCAGCCAGTGGGCGGCGATGGCCGCGTTGTTGAAGTAGCAGTATCCGCCGCAATGCGACCTGCCCGCGTGATGCCCGGGCGGACGGCAGAGGGCGAAGGCAGAGGAGGTATGAGTAATCTCCTGCGCGGCGGACAGCGCACAGTTGGCGGAGGCCAGCGCAGCGGCGTAGGTGCCTGCCACGATGGGCGCGCTCAGGTCCATCATGTAGTAGCCCGCGCGCCCGAGCAGCGACTTGGCGGGGTGAGCCTGTCCGCGCAGGGCGAAGGTGGCTGGCAGCAGCGCCGACTTGTCAGTGGCGGAGTCGGCTTCGGGGTCGGTGACCAGCCATTCGGTCCAGGCCGAGGCGAGGAACTCCACGTAGCCGCGCTCATGCACCGCCAGGATTGGTTCTAGGCCGAAGTCAACGGGCGGGTGGATCTCGGCCCAGCCCGTCTTCCGCAGCGCGGCCAGAATCCGTTCGGCGCGTTCGGGTACCTCGAAGGTCGGCACGCGCACCCCGCCGTCGAAGACCTCGAAATCTGGTGCATGTTGGAAGTGAAGATCGGAGTAGAATATTTTCATGGTAAGAACATTTTACCCGCAAGCGTCTTGGCAACGGAGGATTCCATGGATGTCATTCAAGCGATTCAAAACAGACACAGTGTCAGCAAGGTCAAGCCCGACGCGCTTCCGCGCGAAATGATCGAGGGGCTGCTGCGCGCCGCCGTTCAGGCGCCGAACCATCACAAGGTGCGGCCGTGGAGATTCGTGGTGTTGACGGGAGCGGGGCGGGAGCGATTGGGCGAGGTGATGTCCGCTTCGCAGCGGGACCGTCAGCCTGACCTGCCGCCCGAGGCATTCGACAAAACCCGAGCGTTGCCGCTGCGCGCACCCGTGGTCATCGCCGTGGGCGTAGACAAGCCCGCCGAGCCGCGCATCCTCGAGATCGAGAACGTAGCCGCCGCTTCGGCTGCCTGCCAGAACATTTTGCTGGCGGCGCACGCGCAGGGACTGGGCGCAATCTGGCGCACGGGCGAGTGGGCGCGCGACCCGAGGGTGAAGGAGTTCCTGGGCTTCGAAGCCGACCAGCATTTGCTCGGTTTCATCTATGTGGGCTGGTCCGAGTTTGAAGTTGAGTTCAGCGAGCGGCCAGGTTTCGAGGATCGCACGGTTTGGATGGAATAAATAAAGTAGCGCAAGATGAAATCTTGCGCTACTTTATTTAGCAGGCTCGAACACGAACACGGCGATTTTGCGCCCAGCGCGGACCTTGTAGGCTTGGTAGCCCGCGTAATAGTTGACGGCTTTCTGCCAGCAGGTATCGTATTCCTCGTCATGAACTTCGCGGGCGGTATACTCGCGGGCTTGTCCGTTATGGATGAGTTGCGCCGCAGGATGGACGCGCAGGTTGTAGACCCAGGCGGGATGATGCGTCTGCCCGAAGTTCGAGCCGATCAGGATGTAGCCATCGCCGTGCGGGATGCCCACCAGCGGGGTGGTGCGCGGCAGTCCGCTTTTGGCGCCCATGCTGACCAGTAGCAGGGTGGGCAGCCCCGCCAGCAGGCTGACCAGGGTGTGACGATTCCCGCTCAGGCGGAAGAACACGCGGTCGATCGGTGGCAGAATGCGCAGCAGGACCCGCGAGCCGCCGCGCGAGGCGGCCAGG
>CALLJA010000436.1 GCA_938008865.1 uncultured Anaerolineales bacterium | reverse complement strand
TTGACGTTGCTCCACACGATGGCGCCCTTGCGGCGTCCCTCTTCCATGGCGGCCAGCGTGTCGGCGGTCTCGCCCGATTGCGAGATGGCCAGCACCACCGTGTTCTCGTCGATGATCGGGTCGCTGTAACGGAACTCGGAGCCGATGACCACTTCCACGGGCACGCGCGCGATCTTCTCGATCAGATACTTGCCGACCATGCCCGCGTATGCGGCCGTGCCGCAGGCCGTGATGTAGATGCGCTGGATGCGTTTGGCCAGCTCGGGCGTCAGGTTCAGTTCAGGCAGGCGGATGCGCCCTTCCTTGAAGTCCACGCGGCCTGCTAGCGTGTCTGTCAGCGCGCGCACCTGTTCGTGGATCTCCTTCTGCATGAAGTGGCGATACTCGCCCTTTTCAGCGGATACCGCGTCCCAGGCGATGACATGCACCTCGGGCTGGACCAACTGTCCGTCCAGGGTTTCGACGCGCACGCTGTCGCGGGTGATGATCGCCATCTGATGCGATTCCAAAAAGATGACGCGGCGGGTATGTTCCAGAATGGCAGGGATATCCGACGCGAGGAAGTTTTCCCCGTCGCCCAGCCCGATCACCACGCCGCCTGCATTGCCGATGCGCGCTGTCACGATCTTGTCGGGCTCGTCCGACGAGAGCATCACCACCACGTTCGCGCCTTCGATCTCTTTGAACGTGTGGCGGGCGGCTTCCACCAATCCGCCCTCGGCCGCGTAATGATGCTCGGCCAGGTGAACGATGGTCTCGGTGTCCGTGTCGGAGTTGAAGGTCACGCCTTCGGCGCCCAGTTCATCCTTGAGTTCCAGGAAATTTTCGACGATGCCGTTATGGACGACGACCATGCGTCCCGTGTTGCCCAGATGCGGATGGGCGTTGCGCGCCGACGGCGCTCCGTGCGTGGCCCAGCGCGTATGACCGATGCCGGGCGCCCCGCTGACGGGTGACTTGGCCACCAGGTCCACCAACTGAGAGAGCTTGCCCGCATCCCTGCGGACCTCGATCTGGTCGCCGTTGATGACGGCGACTCCCGCCGAGTCGTAGCCGCGATATTCCAGCCGTTTCAGGCCGTTGAGAATGACCGGCGTCGCGTCGCGCGGGCCAACGTATCCGACAATTCCACACATAGAGAGTACCTCCAGATTTTTAGGTTAGGTGTAGTTGCGGCGCAACACAACCAGGCAATCGGACATTGCCTGTCGGTCGCTCGCAATGACATTCTTTGCCATCTCCAGGGCTTTATCCGCATCGTTGCCGACACGTCTTGTGCTGGAGTTCATACTGGAGGGAAAGGTGTTCGGGGCTGGCGTCCCCGCAGGGCTTCCGCTGATCTTTCGATTTTCTCCAACCTTCCCTTCCCCCCTCTCCTTTAGGAGAGGGGACGGGGGAGAGGTCGAATTAACTTCACTTCGAAGTGAAGAACCCTGTTCCTCGTCAACTTTGGTCATTGCCGATTTCGCAAGTCCTACTTGCGGAATCGCCCAGAAGTGAAACTCCTGGACCCCACGACAGACCAAAGTCCATGCGCTGCTTTCCCTGTAAAGTATGGCGTGCGCCTCCTTTCATTTCTGCAAGGTTAATCGTGAAGCGCGATTATACCCGATTACTACGCGGCGAGTCTAAATCCGGTCCTGATTCGGCCCCGCTCCGTCCTGTTTTCGTGAAAAAAACGTTACGTTCCCCTGACAATCCGCGCGGCTCGGTTGACTACACTTTTTCGCTTTGATATGATAAGAAGCGGCAGAGGAGTGCCTCATGGTAAACGCGTTCAAAAAACTTGTCACATTCCGCAAAAACCGCCGCTCGAACCGCGGCCAGAGCCTGGTGGAACTGGCCATCGTGTTGGCGCTGTTGATGTTCATGGTGATCGCCATTGTGGAATATGGCTTTTTGTTGAATGAGTACTTGAACCTTCAGGATGCCGGGCGCGAATCCGCCCGCCAGGCCAGCCTGGGCGACCCGTTCCTTCCGAATGGCGCCGTGGATATGGATTTCTTTACCGACGTTTCCCTTTTGGTAGATAATTTCCTCGACCCGATCGTGATGGACCCCACCCGCGATGACCTGGTGGTCTCTTTCTTCAGCGTATCGGGTGGGAATGCCATCCGCTTCCCGGATAGTGATGGCTGGAGCCGCAATGGCGTCAAGGTTTCGCAGTTGTCCACCGCAGACGTCGAGGCGCGCCTGAACAACAGCGCCCCGGCCACCGGTGTCCTGCTGATCGAACTCTTCTATAATTACTGGCAGACCATGAACCTGCCGGTCTTCTCCAACGTGGTCCCCAACCCGATTCCGCTCTATACTTTTGCGATCATGCCGCTCTCGGCCGCCGAGCCGACCCCGACCCCGATGCCGTAAAGAGGTTTTCGAATGTCTGAAACTGCCGCTCAAACTTCCCGTCAGGTCCCTGCCCGCCGCAAGGAAAAGGGCCAGGTCTTGATCATCGTGGTGTTCGCCATCATCGGCCTGGTGGCCTTCATTGGCTTGGTCATCGACCTGGGCCTGGTCTATATCGGCTACGGCCAGTTGCGCCGCTCGGTGGACGCCGCCGCCCTGGCTGCCTCCCTGCAATACCGCGAAGGTTATAGCGTCTCTGACTTGGAAACCGCTGCTACTGAATTCCTGGTGCTGAACGGGGTTAATGACCCTGCGGCGGTGGTCGAGACCTGCGCCGAAGACGGCCTCCTGTGTGATACCAACGGCGACGGTACGGTCTCGGAGAGCGAACATCGCAAGTTCGTGCATGT
>CALLJA010000435.1 GCA_938008865.1 uncultured Anaerolineales bacterium | reverse complement strand
ACATCGACGGCGAGGACAGGCAGATCAAGGTCTATGGAGGGTCGAACCTGTCGGAAGAGGATGCCTCCCGTAACGCGCTGACCAAGATCGAATTGATCGAACGGAAGATCGAAGGCGAGCGGGGCGTCTTCGACGACTACGAGGTCGAGATCCGCGAAGAGATTCTGGACGAGATCCGCCCCGACGCCGTCATCACCCGCAACCGCTACGGCGCGCGCGTGCTGAACGTGGAGCGCCTGCTGATCATGGACATCGACCAGCCCAAATTCTCGCTTGGCGACCTGTTCAAGCGCAATGCGCCGCAGGGCAAGGACAAGATTTATGAAATGGTCCGCAGCCTGGCGGCCAAGAAATACCGTGACTTCGGCTTCCGCATCTACGAGACCTTCCAGGGCGCGCGCGTGATCGTGCTGGGCAGGGAGTTCGATCCGCGCGACTCTGCCACCCAGGGCATGATGCGCGAATTCAACAGCGACGGCTTGTATGCGCTGCTGTGCGCCAAGCAGGCCTGCTTCCGCGCCAGGCTGACGCCCAAACCGCGCCGCATGAAGATGCGCGGACACAAGTTCACCTTTCCGCGCGAAGGGAACGACGCCGAGACCCGTCAATGGGTGGAGGAATACGAGCGCCAGGGCCGCAACTTCAGCGTGTGCCGTTTCGTCGAGCAGGTCGGCGCGAGCCATCCCACCGACGATGTGGTGCGCCTGCACGACGATTTGACGGGCGCCCTCCTGCACCTGCCATTGGCATAGGAGGCCTGCCTCATGGATATGAAAAGCATCCCCTTCGGCGTCACCGACTGGACGCAGGTCCCGCCCATCACCCAGGCGGGAGAAACGGGCACCGTCACACGCCGCGTCTGTCAATTCGACCAGATCCGCGTGCGCATGGTGGAGTACAGCCCGGGCTATCGGGCCGACCACTGGTGCGAGAAGGGACACATCCTGCTGTGCCTGGAAGGCGAACTGCATACCGAACTGGCCGACGGCCGCCTATTCACGCTGACGGCGGGCATGAGTTACCAGGTGGCCGACAACGCCGAGCCGCACCGTTCGTATACCTCCACGGGCGCGAAACTCTTCATCGTCGACTAGCCGCGAAAGGGCGGCGCGGGCGTATAATCGTCCCCAACGGCATTTCAGAAAGGTCTGGAGGAAACCATGACAATGAGTCTGTTCTTTATCCTTGGCGGCATCGTTGTGATCGTGATGGCCGTGGCACTGGGCTGGCTGTTCCTGCGCTCCAACCAGGTTGACCTGACCGGGACGCAGGAGGGCCAGAAGCCCGAGTGGATGCGCACCACCCCGCCGCAGGAGACCCTGACGGCCACCCAGGCCGAAGGGGAAGGTATCACGCTTTTCAACGAGGACGCAGGTGAGAAGCTGGCCGCACCCTTTGCCGAGCAGATCGAAGACATCCTGAAAAACCTGATGGCCTCCGACCCGCAGTTGAGCGGGCACACGGTGGATTTCGGCACCGCCGCCAACGGCGGGCTGGAGATCTGGGTGGACGGCAAAGCCTACCGTGAGGTCAAGGATATTCCCGAGGAAGCCATCCGCGCCGTCATCCAAAAGGCCATCAAGATTTACAACCAGTGATGCGGACCATCGCCAACGTCACCTACCTCGTGCGTGACTACGACGAGGCTATCCACTTCTTCGTCGACTCGCTCGGCTTCGACCTGGTGGAGGATTCCGCTTTAGACGGCGGGACCAAACGCTGGGTGCGGGTGGCCCCCCACCGCGCGCAGACCTGCCTGCTGCTGGCCCAGGCCGAGGGTCCCGAACAAGCCGAGCACGTCGGCCGCCAGACGGGTGGCCGCGTCGGCTTCTTCCTCCACACTGACGATTTCTGGCGCGACCACGCCGCCATGCAGGCCAGGGGCGTTCAATTCCGCGAGACGCCGCGCGAAGAACCCTATGGCACGGTGGCCGTCTTCGAAGACCTGTACGGCAATTTGTGGGATTTGTTGGAGCCCAAAATCTGACCCAACCCAGCCTGCACCCGCCCGAATTCGGCGGGTGTTTTTTTGCTTGGAATTAGAGGTTTCTTATCTTATTTAGTGACAAATATCGAGCTCGGTATCTGATGTTCTTCCTTGTCAAGGCGAAGAGGGAGTGGTATAGTGAAAAATATCACAAACAGAGTGCTTCCCCACTCTCCATAAACTCATTTCAGCCAAACAAGGAGGCTTACATGAAACTCAATGGAAAGATCGCCGTCATTACGGGCGCTGGCTCGGGCATGGGACGCGAGACCGCGCTCCTGTTCGCCAAGGAAGGCGCGAAGGTCGTGCTCGGCGATTGGAACGAGAATACCCTAAAGGAAACCGTCAAGATGATCCAGGACGCGGGCGGCGAGGTGAAAGGCCTGAAGGGCAACGTGGCCGTGCAGGCCGAGGCCGAGGCGCTGGTGGATCTGGCGGTCAGCGCCTATGGCCGCGTCGACATCCTGGTCAACAACGCAGGCGTCATGGATAACAACCAGGGCGCGGGCGAAGTCAGCAACGAGATGTGGGATCGCGTGATGGGCGTCAATATCAACGGCCCGTTCTACCTCACCCGCCGCGCTATCCAGAACATGACCAAGAACCACAGCGGCGTGATCGTCAACATCGCTTCGGTGGCAGCCGTCAGCGGCGCGGCGGCGGGCGTGGCCTACACCACCTCCAAGCATGCGTTGATCGGCCTGACCAAGAACACTGCCTGGCGCTATGTCCACGAGGGCGTGCGCTGCAATGCCATCGCTGCGGGCGCGGTCGAGACCAACATCACCTCCAGTATCGACATGACCAAGATGGATCCCGCGGGCTCCCAGCGCGCGCAGGTCTTCTATGGCCTGATCCCCGCCCAACTGAAGGCCATCGACATCGCCAACCTGGTGCTGTTCCTGTCTTCGGACGAGTCCCGCTACATCAACGGCACGGTCGTCCCCGCCGACGGCGGCTGGCTGGCTGCGTAATTTCTCCGACCTTCAACGATCGCCAATCTCCCGCCGCGGCGGGAGATTGTTATTTTCCCACCAAGGGGGCAGGGCTGGCTGAAGTTCCGCCTGTATAATTTGTGCATCTCACTTTATCGAAGAGGAATGCATGAACAAAAAATACGCAGCCTTCCTGCGCGCCATCAACGTTGGCGGGACCAAGGTCATCAAGATGGAAGACCTGCGGCGCATGTTCGAAGCGCTTGGATTTACAAACGTCGCCACCTACATCCAAAGCGGAAACGTGATCTTCGAGGCAGCCCAAGCGGACGGCCTCCGAGCGCAGGTCGAATCAAAAATCCAGCAGACCTTCGGCTTCGAGGTTGAGGTCTTTCTGCGCAGCATGGACGAGGTCCGTGCCATCGTGAAGAAGAGTCCCTTCGAGC
>CALLJA010000434.1 GCA_938008865.1 uncultured Anaerolineales bacterium | reverse complement strand
AGCAGGCATCGACGCCCATCGGGATGCCCGTCAGCTTGCCCATGAAGTGGTCTTCGAGTCCCGCGCGCTGAATCTGGCGGGCGTCGTACAGGTATTCGGGGCCGATGAAGCCGACCACGGTGTTGACCTGGAAGGGATGCCAGCGCTTGGCCAGGCCGTAGTTGCGGGCCTCGAGCGTGAGCTGGTCCCAGCCGTTGTGGGCCTCGGCTGAAAGCGCGGACCCCTGGCCTGTTTCGAAGTACATAAAGTTCGGGCCCTTGGGGAAGCAGTGCTTCCTGGCCAGTTCGTAGGCCTCGTCCAACATGCCGACCGAGATACCGAAGGATTCGTTGCCCTTCTGCGAGCCCGCAATGGACTGGAACACCAGCCCGACGGGCGAACCCGATTGCATACATTTCATCTGCGTGGTGACGTGGGCCAGCACGCAGTTCTGGGTGGGGATGTTCCAGGTCTTGATGACGTCGTAGGTCATGTCGAGCAGGCGCGAGACCGAGCCGTACGAGTCGTCCACGGGGTTGATGCCGATGACCGAGTCGCCCGAGCCGTAAGACAGGCCCTCATAAATCTCGGCGCGGATGCCTTCGGGCGAATCGGTGGGGTGGTTGGGCTGCAGGCGGCTGGAGAGGGTGCCAGGCGCGCCGATAGTGTTATTGCAGTGCGCGACGACGGGGATCTTCTTGGCGGCGTACATCAGGTCCAGGTTGGACATGAGCTTGGTGACGCCCGCGACCATCTCGGCGGTCAAGCCGTCGGAGATGCGGCGGATCATGTCGGGCGTGGTGGTGTCGGCCAGGATCCACTCGCGGAAATCGCCGACGGTCATGTCCTTGATCTCGGCGTAGACTGCTTCGTTCACGCCGTCCTGGATCACACGCGTGACCTCGTCCTGGTCGTACGGTACGGCGGGGGTCTCGCGCAACACGCGCAGGGGTACTTCCGCCAGCACGAGACGCGCGGCTACGCGCTCGGCAGCCGTTTCCGCGCCGACGCCCGCGAGCGTATCGCCCGACTTCTCCTCGTTGGCCTTGCCCATCAGGAGGCGGATGTCGGGAAATTCGTAGGTCTTGCCGTGTAGTTTCGTGCGGAGAAGCATGAAGTGCTCCTTGAGGCGTGGCGCGGGATGGTATCCCGCGTTTTGTCATATTGGCGGGATGGTATCCCGCCCTACTGTCAAT
Source organism: uncultured Anaerolineales bacterium (assembly GCA_938008865.1). Taxonomy (GTDB): domain Bacteria; phylum Chloroflexota; class Anaerolineae; order Anaerolineales; family Villigracilaceae; genus JACPVF01. The sequence goes on along the minus strand of CALLJA010000434.1, from coordinate 4,207 downwards.
GATAAAAAATCAACGTCTTGACACTCAGTGGAACCACGCGGCCGTCCATCAGCGGGGTGCCCACGTCGATGTAGTCGCCTTCCGAGAGGCCGACCTGGTCGATCACGAGCAGGGAACGCTGCGGCGCGAGTCCCTTGACGGTCTGGCCCAACGCCTGGGCGTAGTCTCTTTCGATAATAATGACGAGCGGCCTGTCGGTGGGCATTGCGCCCGAGAATTCCCGTAAGCCGTTCGCCAATTGTGTAAGCGAAGTATAGTCCAAAGGACGGTTGAGTTCAAGCGCAATTGCGAACAGGTCGGTCGCCAGGTTCACGTCCCAGCGGCGCACGGCGGCGGAAATGGCCGAGGAAACGGAAGCAGGCTCCAGGTCTGCGGGCAGCATGGGGCGGATGACGGGCACGTTCTTCATCGGCAGGATCTGCCGTTCGGCCCAGATCGTCGAGCCCGAGAGGGTCACCGTTTGGGTGCTGGCGCCCAGCACCGTGGCGCGCAGCGTCTCGGCGGGCTGCACCACCTCGTAGGCGCTCAGCATCGGATGCCGCCGCAGCGACTCGGCCAGCAGCGGCCCTACGTCATCGTGGCGGGTGGCGTCGGCCACCGAGTTGATCTGGATGGGGTTGAAATAATAATGCCCGATTCCGCCCGAGAACATCAGCACCGTGCCGCGCCCCGAGACGCCCGTCGGCGGGGTGAGGTACAGTTTTTGCGCCAGCGGCGAGGATGCGCCTTCGACCAGTTCAAGGGTCATATCGGCCATGCGGTCGGTGAAGCGGCGTAACTGTTCGAGCGTGGGTGCGGACCCGACCTCAAGCTGGATTCCGACATCGGCCAGGATGTGCTTGGCTGGGTCGGCGATGTGACGCACCCGTCCGCTGGTGTGTTCAACCTCGAGGATACGTCCGCCATAGTTCATGGCCGCCGCGCCGACAAAGTTTCCGCTTTGGAAGGTGGCGCTGTTGGCGCTGCCGCCGCCGATATCCACATTAGTGACGGAGGTGTAGTGGGCTTGCGAATACTGGGCTGCGCCCGCGCCCTTGCCCGCGATGAGGCTCTCCACGTTCGGCCCCGCCACGCTGACCACGAACTCGCCCGCCAGTCCTGAGAGGGCGCGCAGGATCTCGTCGGCGTTCTTCTTCTTGGCCGTCTCGCCCGTGATGATGACCGCGCCCGTCTCGACCTGCTTCGGGTCGACGTTGGCGGCGGCGTACTCGCGGCGCACGATCTCGTGGAGCCTGTCAGCGTCCACGGTTTCATAATCTTTGAGCGGGGTAAAGACGATGGGGCTTTGGTACAGCACTTCGCGGCTGGAGATGTTGATGCGCGGAATCTGTCCAGGCCGCGCCACGTCGGTCAGGCCGAGGCGCGAAAAGATGATTTGCGTGGTCGTGGTCCCCACATCCACGCCGACGGAGAGGAGGGCGCGTGAGTCGCTCATAGTCAGTCCGTCATTGCGAGGGCGGCGTTCTTCCGCCCGAAGCAATCTCCTGTTCTGCAAGATTGCTTCCCGTAAGCTCGCAATAACGCATCCCTATTCCTTGCGATAAGTAACCTTGCCGCCCAGTTCGAGCGAGTCGATCACACCCACGATGACGGCGTCGACGGGTGCATTGCCCGTCTGGCTGGTGTAGCGGGCCGAGGAGCCGTCGGTGACGAGCACCAGGTCGCCCGTCCCCGCGCTGACGGTATCCACCGCCACGTAGGGTTCGCCTGTCACCTTGCCCGCCGTGTCTGTGTTGCGTACGATCAGCAGTTTGCGCCCGCTGATGGCGGCGTCCTTGATGGTCGAGATGGTCGAACCGATCACGAGTGCGATTCGCATGGGTGCCTCGTTGAAAACCAGGATGGGTGAATTTTATCTCAATTCACCCATCCTGGCGGTGTGCAGTTCAGGCGCTAATCGTCGCCCTTGCCCTTGACGGCTGCGGCCATTTCCGCTTCGATGCGGCGCAGTTCCGCTTCATCGGCGGCCTTCGGACCCTTGAAGTGGGTCCTCGAATAACCGAACCAGGCGATGGACAGGATGATGATGAACAGCAGCATCGTCCACAACACCAGTTCGTTCGGGGGCAGCACGAACAGGATGCAGATGAAAACGGTGTAGACTACCGCGATGATGTTCAGTAGCGGGCCCCAGGCGCCCAGGTTCCAGGGGGCGTTCTCGGGCGTGGTGAAGTTGCCCTTCTTAGCCAGCTTATTGCGTACGTTCAGGAAGACGGGGATGTTGTACGCCACGTACAGCGCAATGGTGGAGATGGAGGTCACCACGAAGTAGGCGGCCGAGTACATACAGACCAGGATCGCCAGGGTGCTGGTGATCAGGATCGACTTGACGGGCGTGCGCAGGGTCGGGTGGATCTCGCGGAAGGCGGGCGAGAATGGCATGCCGTCGTCGCGCGCGAAGGCAAAGAACATGCGGCTCATGCTGGTGACGGTCGAAAGCCCGCACAGCCACATGCCGCCGAAGACGATGATCGCCACGGTATTGGCGAAGTAGGTCGCCAGGCCCTGGTAGGCGATGTACAACACGGGGTACGGGTCGCTGGCAGTGGCGGCGATGTCTGGGATGTTGAGGGTGAAGGCCATCAGCACGATGTAGCCGACCACGGCCGAGACCGCCACCGAGAGGAACACGCCCCAGGCGCTGTTCAGGCGCGCCATGACGGTCTCTTCCGCCACGTGAGCGGAAGCATCGTAGCCCGTGTAGGTCCACTGGCCCTGCAGGAAGGCCAGCACGAACACGAAGCCGAAGGGAGCCAGTTTATACAGGTCGGCCATGGCGGGGAACATGGCAAAGAACGGAGACTTGATCACCCAGGTGCCAAACACCAGAGCGGGCCCCGTGGTGCCGTCCGCGAAGGTGGCCGAGGAGGCGTCCAGCGGGTTGACCGTGTTGACCGCCTGCATGGCGAACGAGAGCGGCTGGTGGTTCTTTCCGAAGAAGGCCAGCAGCAGGGCGATGATGATCACGCCGCCGATGTGCCAGTACACGCTGAAGTCGTTCAGCATGGCCGTCAGTTTGATGCCAAAGATGTTGATCAGCACCTGCGGGATCATGATCAGGACCATGATGAGGATGTAGAAACCCCAACTGCTCAGGGTCCAGCCGAAGAGGCCGCCCAGGGCGGGCGAGTTCGGGTCGAGGCCGAACATGCGCGTCACCAGGCCCACGCCGTAGATGGCCGCGCCGATATTGATGCCCGCCGTGATGGTGATCTGCCCGATCATGTTCATCCAGGCTGTCCACCAGCCCCAGCCGACACCGCCCAATTTGGAGGCCCAGAAGTACAGGCCGCCTGCCGTCGGGTAGGAGGAGGCGATCTCCGCCATCGAAGCGGCAATGACCAGGGTGAAGAGGCTGATCACAGGCCAGCCCACGGTATTGATGATCGGCCCGGCAAACTTGAGGCCGTAGCCGAACAGCAGCATTGCGCCGGTCAGGATCGAGATGATCGAGAACGAGATGGCGAAATTGGAAAACCCGCCCATCTCACGGAACAATTGCTGGGCGTATCCCAGCTTATGCAGGTCGCGCACATCCTGCTGAATGAGTTCTTCGCGCGTCTTCTTGGTTGCCATACAGGGAAATCCTCCAAAACAAGAGTGATTCGTACGACAGTCTGGCTTGCAGGGTGGGACCAGGGTGCAATTCGGGGATGTCGACCTCCTGTTTCGGTGGGATGTCTGTGAATATAAAGAATTCCCACAACCTTAATTTCTTGTGAGAATTATAGAAGTATTGTAGAGGAAACGCCTTTGCGATTCAAGAGGCAATTTTCGCCACCGGGGGAGTGCCTTATAATCGGCGCATGTCCAACATATTCGACGTCATCATCATCGGCGGCGGCGTGCATGGCGCCAGCCTGGCCTTTCACCTGGCGGAGCGCGGGGTCAGGCCTGTCGTCCTCGAAAAACGGTTCATCGCGGCGGGCGCCACGGGCCGTTCGAGCGGACTGGTGCGGATGCACTACGACCTGCTGGTCGAGTCGCACCTGGCCTGGGTCTCATTCGGATATTTCCGCAACTGGGAGGCCCGCGTCGGCGGTGCTTGCGAATTCACCAAAACTGGATTTTTGCAGCTCGTCCGCCCCGAGCAGACTCCCGCGCTACAAGCTAACGTCGCCGCCCAGCGTGGACTCGGCATCGCCGCCGAAGTGGTTCCCGTGGACGAGGTGCGTCGCCTCGCCCCAGGCTTTTTCCTCGACGATAT
>CALLJA010000433.1 GCA_938008865.1 uncultured Anaerolineales bacterium | reverse complement strand
CATCAAAATGGACGCCGTGCTTGCGAAGATTATTGGAAGCTTTTTGCGGGTCCCAGGTGAACTTCATGTCGGGAGTATATCCCGATTTTGACGGTCGGGAAACTTTTCTACGGTCATTTTGTTATATACTTGGCTTGTACTCATTTCTTTTTAAGGAGTCATCCATGCTCAGCATCGAAAAGGTGGAGACCCGCAACAAGGCCCAGGTGCGCCGTTTTGTGGAACTTCCGCATCGCCTGTACCGGGACTGTCCGCAATGGGTGCCGCCGCTCAACCTGGATGCGTATAACCAGCTCAACCCGCAGAAGCATCCCTTTTACGAGCATTCCGACGTGGAATTCTTCCTGGCCGTGCGCGACGGCCGCGACGTGGGGCGCATCGCCGCCATCGAGAACCGTCCCTTCAACCAGTATCACAATTCGAAGGAAGCCGATTTCTACTTCTTCGAGTGCGAGAACGACCCCGAGGCCGCCGCGGCCCTGTTCCAGACCGTCTTCGAGTGGGCCAAAGCGCGCGGGCTGGATTGCGCCGTCGGGCCGAAGGGCCTGGGTCCGCTGGATGGGTACGGGGTTCAGGTGCTCGGCTTCGAGCATCGTCAGACCATGACCATGCTGGCCTACAACTATCCCTATTACCAGGAACTGATCGAGGCGCAGGGCTTCGTCAAGGAAGTGGATTTCGTCTCCTGCTACCTGCCCGCCGACCAGTTCCAGATCCCCGAACGGGTGGAGCGCATCGCGCGCCGCGCCGCCGAGCGCAGCGGGCTGGCGGTCAAGAAGTTCAAGAACAAAAAGGAACTGGTCGGCTGGGCCGACCGTATCGGCGACGCCTATAACAAGGCCTTCGTCAACAACTGGGAATATTTCCCGTTCACCAAAAAAGAGATCGACTTCGTGGTCGAGAATATCCTGACCGTGGCCGACCACCGCCTGATCAAGATCGTCACCCACGGCGACGAGGCGGTCGGCTTCCTGTTCGCCTTCCACGACGTCTCGGCGGCCCTGCAGCGCGCCAGGGGCCGCTTGAATCCGTTCACGCTGGCCGACCTGCTGCTGGAGATGCGCCGCACCAACACCGTGGCGGTCAACGGCATGGGCATCCTGCCCGAGTATCACGGCAAGGGCGGCAATGCCTTGTTGTACTCCGAGATGGGGCGCACCCTGTTGGAGTTCCGCCAGTTCAGCCACGTGGAGATGACCCAGGTGGCCGAGTCCGCCGAGCAGATGCGCGCCGACCTGAGGAACCTGAACGGCGTGGAATACAAGAACTATCGCGTCTATCGCAAAGCGTTGGAAAGCTGACCTTCCGCCTGTTCCCGTCACGGAGCCGCCATGCAGCATCCCCTCGAATTTGTCGCCCGCGCCTCGCGCGGTCCGCTCTTTGTCACGTTCCTGCTCCTGACCCTGGGCATGTTCGCCATCTTCCAGGCCCTCGATTCGCCCCTGCGCACGCCCGCCGCCCCGAACGGCATCGTCTCGTACGAGCTGGCGGGCACGGCGGAACGCTCCGCGGCGATGGTCGCCTCGTGGGACGAATCCGCCCGCTTGAACGTCGCGTTCGGCCTGGGTTTCGACTACCTGTTCATGCCCACCTACGCCATCTTCATCGCCCTGGCGACCCTGCTGGCGGCGGGACGTCACTCGGGCTGGCTGCGCTCGCTCGGGGCGGCGGCAGGCTGGGGCGCGTTCGCGGCGGCGCTGTTCGACGCGCTGGAGAACTTCGGGCTGTGGCAGATCCTTTCGGCGGGGGCGTCTGATCCCTGGCCTGGGGTGGCGGCGGGCTGCGCCTGGGCCAAGTTTTTTCTGTTTGCCGCGGGGATTTTGTATGCACTCCTGGGCGGGTTGATCCCGAGACAAAAATAACGGGGCGGGCATGATTTCGAGGCCAGAGAAGGCATTCTCTGGCTTTTTTGTTTCTCCTAATAACCAGACAGCCCTTCCATTATTTCGACTTATTGACGACCATTGATGTAACAAATATCAGGAAGGACTGCATGACATTTTGTGATTATTTTCACATAACAAGGACGAATAACGCGGCTAGACTTACAACTGGAATGATGGAGAGTCTATACAAATGGAAATCGCTCCTTACGTACTCTTAAGCCTCGGCGCGGTCTTCTGCGCTTACAAGGCAGTGCGGTCGCCGCGTTTGCTGGCCTCCGCGCTGTACCTGGCCGTGGTCAGCGCGCTGGTCTCGGTGATGTTGTTCCTGCTCGGCGCGACCGAAGTGGCCGTGATCGAGTTGAGCGTGGGCGCGGGCCTGGTGACCGTGCTGCTGGTCTACGCCCTGAGCGTGGTGGGCGAGGACGCGCAGGACCCGCCCTCGTTCATCCCCAAGCCGCTGGCCTTTGTGCTGGCGGCCGCCGCGGCGGGGCTGGTCGGCTGGATGACCCTGCCGATCCTGCCGCTCCCGCAGGCCACGCGTGACCTGCTGCTGGTGGACGTGCTCTGGAAACAGCGCGCCCTCGACGTGTGGATTCAGATCGCGCTGATCTTCTCGGGCGTGCTGGGCATCCTCGGCCTGCTGACCGAGAGCCAGACCGTCAAGGAGGACGAGATCGAACCCGAGGCGCTGGAATCGGTCAGCGCGGTGATCGCCCACCAGGAAGCGGGCCTGCACAAGCCCGACCTGGCCCCCGAAGCGGAGGTACGGCCATGACCCTGTTCAACATTTTGATGATCGCCGTGGCCTGCCTGCTCGGCGTGGGGCTGTACGGCCTGCTCATCACCCGCAACCTGATCAAGATCGTGGTGGTGTTGCAGCTGCTGGTCAAGTCGGTGGTGCTGGCCTTCGTGCTGGCGGGCAAGGTCAGCGGGCACCCTGGCATCGGCGAGAGCGTGGCGGCGACCGTCATCGTGGCCGATACGATCGTGGCCGTGGTGGCGCTGGCGCTGGCGGTGCAGGTGCGCATCCGCTTCGGCACGCTCGACATTCCGAAGATCTCTTCCCTGCGAGGTTAGGATGACTGGCCTACTCGTTCTTTCGTTAATCCTCATCCCCTGGCTGGGCGCGCTGGTGGTCTGGCGCGTCGGGGACAGCCGTCCGAAATGGCAACACGGGCTGGCTGTCTCTTTTTCTGTGCTGGCGGGCCTCGTCTCGCTGGTCCTCATCCCGCAGGCCTCCAGTGACGTGGCCTTCTCCCTGCCGATGGGCGCGCTCTTCGGCGACCTGACCTTCATTGCCGACGGCCTGTCGGTGGCGCTGGCGGCCATCGCCTGCGTGGTCGGTTCGCTGGCCGTGGTCTTTGCCGTGGACTATATGCGCGGCGAGCACCAACTGGGCCGCTTCTACACCTTCGTGCTGCTCTTCATCGGCGCGATGACGGGCCTGGTGCTGACCAGCAACCTGCTCTTCCTGTTCTTCTTCTGGGAAATTACGGCGCTGTGTTCCTACGCGCTGATCTCGTTCTACAACGACGACCCCAAGGCGGTGGCGGGCGGCATGAAGGCGCTCATCATCACCCAGTTCGGCGGCGTGGGACTGCTGGCGGGCGCATTGACCGTCTTCGGGACCCTGGGCACGTACCAGATCCCCGACCTGCTGGCCCGTTTCTCCGAACTGACCCCCAACCTGCTGGCCGTGATGGGGTTCGGGTTCCTGCTGGCGGCGGCGGCCAAGTCGGCGCAGTTCCCGTTCCACACCTGGCTGCCCGACGCGATGGAAGCGCCGACACCCATCAGCGCCCTGATCCACGCGGCCACGATGGTCAACGCGGGCGTGTATCTCCTCGCTCGTTTTTACCCTGTCTTCGAGCATGTCCCTGGCTGGACCTTCGCGGTCATGCTGGTCGGCATGATCTCGGCCCTTATCACGGCCGTCATGGCGCTGACCGCCATGGACCTCAAGCGCGCGCTGGCCTACTCGACCGTCAGTCAGTTGGGCTATATGGTCTATGCCATCGGCGCGGGCGGAATCTTCGCCAGCCAGTTCCATCTGTTGAGCCATGCCGTCTTCAAGGCCTTGTTGTTCCTGGCGGCGGGTTCGGTCATCCACAGCGCGGGCACGCGCGACATGCGCCGCATGGGCGGCCTCGGCAAACAGATGCCTTTCGTGCGCAATGTCTTCATCCTCGGCGCGCTGGCGCTGGCGGGCCTGCCGATCATGAACGGCTTCTGGAGCAAGGAACTCATCCTCGAAGAGGGTTTGCTGCACACGCCGCTGTGGGCCTACGTCGGCATGTTGATCGGCGCGGGCCTGACGGCTTTCTACACCCTGCGCATGACCTGGATGGTCTTCTTCGGCGAGCCGCGCGAGGCGCTGCACGCGCATGACGCGGGCGCGGCCATGAAAGTCTCGCTCGGCATCCTGGCGGTCGGTTCGCTGACCACCTGGCTGTTAGCGGGTCCATTCTCGTCCCTGCTCGAACACACCCTGCCGTTCCATGAATTCCACGTGCTGACGCTAGGCTCGCTGGCCGAGGAGATCTTCCGCGCGCCCGCCACCTACATCGCGTTGGGCGTGGTGGCGCTCGGGCTGGCGGTCAGCTGGATGGTCAGGAAGCAGGCGGCGGCTCCCGCGCCCGCGGCGCTGGAAGCGCTCAGCCGCGAGAGCTTCGGCCTGGATTGGTTGAATGCGCAGGTTGCCAGGCTCACGCTCCAGTCCGCATCCGTTCTACAGAAGACCCAGACGGGCGAGATGAACTGGAACGTGGTCGGCATCATCGGCGCGCTGGTGGTTGTGTTGGGTATCTTGCTTTGGAGCGCGTCATGAACATTCCCATGTTTACTTTGCTGGTCGGCATCCCGCTGGTGTCGTCGCCTGTGGTGTATCTCTTCGGGCGGCTGACCACGCGCGCGCAGGTGTTGACCCGCCAGGGCTGGATCGTGCGCTTCCTGGCCCTGCTGGCCGTGGCGGCCACCTGGTTCCCGTTCGTCAATTTGTGGCTGGAGTTCCAGGCGGGCGGCAGGCGCATGTTCTTCAATATCGAGAGCATCTGGCTGCAAATGGACGGCATCAGCTTCCTGCTGGCCGCCATGGTGCTGACGCTTGGCACGCTGGCGATCCTGTTCTCGGGCCGTTACATGGCGGGCGATTTCGGCGAGGAAAAATACTACGCCATGCTGCTGGCCATGATCGGCCTGATGATCGGCCTGGGCTGCGCCAACGACCTGTTCAACCTGTGGGTCTGGTTCGAGGCCATGGCGGTTTCGTCGTACCTGCTGGTGGCATTCTACCGCGAACAGCCTGGCTCGCTTGAAGCGGGCATGAAGTACGTGGTGCAGAGCGCGGTCGGCTCGGCGCTGGCCCTGTTGGGCGTCGCGCTGGTGCTGGCGCAGACGGGCACGCTCGACATGGACCAGATCCGCTTGATGGTCGGCACGATGGAGCTCAACCAGGTTGGGCTGCTGGCGGCGGGCGCGCTGTTCTTCATCGGCTTCGGCGTGAAGGTAGCGATGGTGCCGCTGCACACCTGGCTGCCCGACGCGCACTCGCAGGCCCCGAGCGGGATCAGCGCCATGCTCTCGGGCGTGGTCATCGAGGCGGGCCTGGTGGCCATGCTGCGCGCCCTCTCCACGCTGACGGGTTATTCGCTCTCCTGGGGCTGGCTGCTGTTGGCCTTTGGCGCCTTGAACATGCTGTACGGCAACCTGCTGGCGTTGCAGCAGACGCAGGTCAAGCGCATGCTGGCCTTCTCCAGCCTGAGCCACATTGGCTACATCCTGATGGGCCTGGGCATTGCCCTGGTCAGCGGGCAGCCCGCTGGCGCGCAGGGCGCCTCCTTCCACCTCTTCACGCACATGCTGATGAAGGGGCTGGCCTTCCTGGCGGTGGGCGCGGTGATGTACGCGCTGTTCCACGAGCAGGGCATCCACCGTCCGCTGGTGGCGCACGACCTGAACGGCATCTCCACCCGTTACCCGTGGGTGGCGCTTTCGCTGAGCATCGCGCTGCTGGCCCTGGGCGGACTTCCCCCGCTGGCGGGCTTCATGTCCAAGTGGCAGATCTTCGTGGCGGGCTTCCAGAGCGGGGACGGCTGGCTGATGGGCTTCGTGGTCTTTGCGGCCGTCAACAGCGTAATCTCGCTGGCCTACTACGCGCCGCTGGTCAACCGTATGTATCGGCGTGTGACCGCCAGGTCGGTGAAGAAAGGCTCGGCCTCGATTAGCTGGACCCTGCAACTGCCCCTGCTGTTGATGGCGCTGGCCGTGGTGGTGCTCGGCCTGTTCCCATCGCTGATGAACTGGCTGACCGAGCCCGCGGGCGCGGCCCTGATGAGTATCTTCAAATAGGATGGTGACACATGGCTGATTTGATCCTTTCCCCCGTGGTCGCCCTCACGTTCTACATGGCGCTGGTCGCCATTCTCTCGCTGATCGGCTGGGGCATCTCGTCGCGCGGCAAGGCGGCCGTGAGCAAGCGCGAACGCTATGCGGGCGGCGAAGAGCACGATACCGAACCCGCCGCGCCTGGCTACCGTCCGTTCTTCAAGGTGGCGCTGTTCTTCGCGGTGCTGCACCTGGGCGTGCTGATGATCGGCACCAGCGGATTCTCGCCGTTTACCGGTGTGTACATCGGCGGGCTGATCCTGGCCCTGATCGCCTTGATCCTTGGATAAAAATGAACCCATGTATTTCGCCTGCCCATTCGAGCAAACCACTGAGACACGGAGACACCGAGATTAAAAACTCCGTGCTTCCGTGCCTCCGTGGTGAGATTTTGGTTGTGGAAGGCCAAACCGTGGATGATTCCCATCGAAATGGGAGAACCGAGTAAACCTATGATCGCAACTCCAAACCTGATCAACCGAGTCGTGTCGGGCATCACCACCTGGGCGCGCGTCAACTCGCCGTGGATCATCCACTTCAACAGCGGCTCGTGCAACGGCTGCGATATCGAGATCCTGGCCACGCTCACGCCGTATTACGACATCGAGCGCTTTGGCATCAAGCTCAAGGGCAGCCCCCGCCACGCGGACGTGCTGGTCTGCACGGGTCCCGTCACCCGCCAGGCGCGCGACCGTTTGCTGCGCATCTACGAGCAGATGCCCGAGCCCAAGTTCGTGGTGGCTGTCGGCTCGTGCGGTATTTCGGGCGGCACTTTTGCGGGCTGTTACAACATCGTCGGCCACATTGACGAGGTCCTGCCCGTGGACGCCTACATCCCAGGCTGCCCGCCGCGCCCCGAAGCCATCATCGACGGCGTCGTCAAACTGCTGACGCACCTCAAGAACGGCACCCGCCCCGAGCCGATCAAACCCCAACTGGGAGAGCAAGCATGAACACTGAAGCACGCCTCCAACGCGCCAAAGAGATCCTGGCGCCCTTTACCAAGGAAACCCTCACCCCCGAATCCAACCGTGTGGACATCGTCATCGATGCCGCCGACCTGACCCAGGCCACCGCCGCGCTGAAAGCCGCCGACTGGGGCTACCTTTCCGCCATCACAGGCCTGGACCTCGGGCCTGAGGCGGGCAGCCTCGAAGCCATCTACCACTTCTGCGACGCTGCCGCGGTCACGTCCCTGCGCGTGCGCCTGCCGCGCGAGGGCCAGCCCGAGATCGCCTCGGTGGCCGACCAGGTGCCCGTGGCTTCCTTCTACGAGCGCGAACTGAGCGAAATGCTCGGCGTGATCGTGGTCGGCACCCCCGACCCGACCCACCTCTTCCTGCCCGACGACTGGCCCGAAGGCGTCTTCCCCAACCGCAGGGATTTCAAGATCGAAGACGCCGCGCCCGTCGAACGCGATGTCCCGAAGGTCCCCGAACAGGGACGCGTAGGCAACAAATTCATCGTCCCGATCGGCCCGCAGCATCCCGCCCTCAAGGAGCCGGGCCACTTCGAGTTCGCCGTGGACGGTGAGATCATCACGGGCGCGCGCATGCGCCTGGGCTATGTCCATCGCGGCATCGAAAAAGCCACCGAGCAGCGCAACTGGATCCAGAACCTGTACCTGCTCGAGCGCATCTGCGGCATCTGCTCGCACACCCATACCAGCGCCTACGCCCAGGGCGCGGAGAAACTGGCGCAGGTCGAAGTTCCCATGCGCGCCCTGGCCATCCGTGAACTGGTGGCGGGCCTGGAGCGCATCCACAGCCACCTGTTGTGGCTGGGCGTCGTGGCGCACGAGGCGGGCTTCGATACGCTGTTCATGTACTCGTGGCGCGACCGCGAGACCGTCATGAACCTGCTCGAAGAACTGACCGGCAACCGCGTCAACTACTCGATCAGCGTGCTGGGCGGCGTCAAACAGGATATCGGCCCCGAGCAGTCGAAATCCATTCACAAAGCGATGGACTACCTCGAAGAGCGCATCCGCTACTACCTCGACGTGGTCACCTCGGACGCCATGTTCCTGCAGCGCACGCGCGGCATCGGCACCATGACCCGCGACGAAGCCATCCTGTACGGCGCGCTCGGACCGACCGCCCGCGCCTCGGGCCTCGAACGCGACGTCCGCGTGGACGCGCCCTACGGCGCGTATGGCAAATTCCCCGTCAGCCTGATCACCGACGAGCGCGGCGACCTGGAGGCCAAGTTCGTGGTGCGCTTGAAGGAATTGCTGGTCTCGTGCTTCACCATCCGCACCATCGTGGATAACCTGCCCGCTGGCGAGTTGGCCGTGCGCTTCCCGCGCAAGGTCCCCGCAGGCGAGACCGTCAGCCGTGTGGAAGCGCCGCGCGGCGAGGCCTTCTACTTTATCAAGAGCGAAGGCGGCGAAAGCCCGACCCGTATCAAGATTCGCACGCCCAGCCTGTGCAACTGGACCTCGGTGATCAACAAAGCCGTCGGCCACCAGCTGGCCGATATGCCCATGATGATCTCGGGCATGGATCCGTGCTTCTCGTGCAACGACCGCATGGTCACCGTGCGCCGCAAAGACGACAGCCAGACCATGACCTGGGCGCAGTTGCGCGCGTATGGCATCGAGAAATACAAGAGCCGATAAACATGGAAACCCTCCTCGCGATTACCTCCATTATGTTCTTCCCTGCGGGGATCAGCCTGATCCTGGGCGGGATGCTGTACGAGTGGGCCGACCGCAAGCTGGTGGCGCGCTTCCAGAACCGCATCGGGCCGCGCTGGTTCCAGCCGCTGGCCGACACGATCAAACTGCTCTCGAAGGAGGAGATCGAGCCGCTGGGCGTCAACCGCGCCCTGTTCTTCGGGCTGCCCGTCCTCGCGCTGGCGGGTGCGCTGACCGCCGCGCTGTACGTGCCGATCTTCGGCCTGCGTCCCGCCCATTCCTTCTCGGGCGACCTGATCGTCACGCTCTACCTGCTCTCGCTGCTGACCATGTGTACGGGCCTGGCGGGCTGGAACTCCGCCAGCCGCTTCTCCATCGTCGGCGCGACCCGCACGCTGACCCAGCTCTTCGCCTACGAAGCGCCCTTCCTGCTGGCCCTGCTGGGTCCCGCCATGGCGGCCGACTCGTGGCAGATCAGCCGCATTGTGGATTACACCCAGACGCACTGGATGATCGTCCTGCAGCCCGTCGGTTTCGTCATCGCCCTGATCGGCCTGATGGGAAAACTGGAACTGCCGCCCTTCGACGCCCCCGAAGCCGAGACCGAGATCGTGGCGGGCGCGCTGACCGAATACTCGGGGCGCGGCCTGGCCCTCTTCCACATCGGCAAGTCGGTCGAGATGGTGGTCGGCGTGACGCTGGTGACGGCCTTCTACCTGGGCGGCATCGGCAATCCGTTGTTCTTCCTCGCCAAAACGCTCGGCCTGCTGCTGGTGATGGCCTTCCTGCAATCGGTGCTCGTGCGCTTGCGCATCGACCAGACCGTGGGCATGTGGTGGCGCGCGGGCGCGATCCTGGCGCTGCTGCAGATCCTGGCGCTGATCGTTCTGAAATAGGAGGCCGTCATGAAAATCGGCTCGATGTTCAAAGACCTGCTGACCTCGTTCTTCAAGAAACCCGTCACGGAGCAATATCCGTTCGAGCGGCCCGAAGTGGCCGACCGCTTCCGCGGCAAGCTGTTCTACGATCCCGCCAAGTGTACGGGCTGCAACCTGTGCTCCAAAGACTGTCCCTCCGACGCGCTGGAGATCGTCATCCTCGACCGCGCCGCCAAGAAGTTCGTGGCCCGTTACCATGTGGACCGCTGCACCTATTGCGGCCAGTGCATCCAGTCCTGCAAGTTCAAGTGCATGGGCATGTCCAACGAAGATTGGGAACTGGCCGCGCTGAACAAGGAAGCCTTTGAGGTGTTGTATGGACGCGACGAAGACATCGATACCCTCCTGGCAAAGTTCTCTGGAAATAAGGCCGAGCCCGCCAAATCAGAATAACGGTTATGTCCCGCCGCGCACCTGCCTGGTGGGGGTGGGCAACGACCTGCGCGGGGACGATTCCGCCGCCCTGGTGGCGGTGCGCGAGATTATCGCACGCGGGACGCCCTGCGGCCATTTCCTCGCGCTCGAAGGCGGACCCGCCCCCGAGAACGTCACCGCCGCCCTGCGCAGGTTCCAGCCCGAACAGGTCATCTTCCTGGATGCCGCCCACATGGACGAGCCGCCCGGCACGGTGCGTTGGATCGAGTTGAACACCATCGACGGCATGAGCGCCTCCAGCCACAGCCTGCCGCTCTCGATCCTGGCCGAGTTCATCGAAATGGAATTTGGCTGCGCGGTGACCGTGCTGGGAATCCAGCCCGAACAGAACGAGGTCATGGAAGACCTGAGCGCGCCCGTCCGCCGCGCCGTGGATGAGATCGTCGAGGCGTTTGCGCCGCTTACACCGCCCTGAGCGGGGCCGCGCTGCGTGGTCGAAGGAAGAAATTTTGCACAAGAAAACCGCCAGCGTGTGCTGGCGGTTCTGATTCTCTTTTGCAGCGGGCGGCCCTACTCGATCTTGACGTTCATCACCTTCGACATCGGGATGGTGGAACTTTCCTCGCGTTTGGTGAGCGGCACGACCACGTGGAAGTGGCTGCCCGGGAAATTCACCTCGTCGTAGCCCGGGCTTTCCACCCAGATGCGCCCGCCGTGCGCCTCAATGATGCCCTTCGAGAGCGCCAGTCCCAGCCCCGAGCCGCCGCCCTTGAAACGCGTCTTGCTGGTGGAATGTTTGGTGAGCTGGCCCGGCTGGTAGAATTTCGAGAAGATGATCTCGCGCATGTTCGGGTCCACGCCCACGCCGGTGTCGCTGACCACGATCTCGACGCCGCCGTTGGGCAGTTCGCCCGCATTCGGGCTGACCGGCCGCGCCGTGATGATGATCCTGCCCTTGTTGGGCGTGAACTTGACCGCATTGGCGACCAGATGGGTGAGCACCTTGCGGATGCTGCCCGGGTCCACTTTGATGTAGGGCAGGACGGGCAGGTCGATGGTGATGGCCTGTTCGCGTTCCTTGACGACCTTGGTCTGCTCGGCGGACACTTCCTGGATCATCTCTGCCAGGTTGATCAGCTGCAGGTTCAACTGCATCGTGCGCGAGTCGATCTGCGCGATGTCGAACATCGAGTCCATGATCTGGTGCAGGCGCAGGGTGCCGTCGTGCATACCTTTGATGATGGGCTTGTAGTTCGGGTCGAGGTTGGAGTCTTCCATCAACATCTCGGTGTAGCCCTTGATGACCGTCAACGGCGTGCGCAACTCGTGCGAGGCGATGCTGATGAAATCCGATTTGGTCTGGTCCAGGCGTTCCAGGTCGCGGTTCGACTTTTCCAGCGCGCGGCGGGCCTGGCGCAGCTCGGTGTTGAGGCGCATCAGGTTGTCCACCAGGCGGGCGTTTTCGAGCGCTACGGCGGTCTGGTTGGCCAGAGCGCTGAGCGTGACCAAGTCTTCATTCGTGTAGCGATTACCGCTTAGTTTTGCGCCGAAGGCCAGCATCCCAATCCACTTGCGCTTGGCGAAGATCGGCACGTACACCTCGGTTTCGAGGCGGCGGAACCATTCCCGTTCGAGCGGGGTCAAGGCTCGGTAGGCGGGCAGCAGGTCCAGGTCGTATTGTAGCAGGGGGCGCTGTTCGCGCATGAAGTAGGCGGCAATGGCCCCCGTGTCGTCCATCTGCAGGGTCATGATCTGGCGCTCGGTCTGGCTGCGGGCCGAACGCAGGCGGTAGAGCGTTCGGCCTTCGGCGGTCGTGCCGCTGTCCACCAAGAAGAGGAAGCCGCGCTCCACCCGCATGGTTTCCATGATGATACCGACCGCGACCGTGGCGAGGCGGTCCATTTCGAGGATGTTGCTGATGCTTTCGCTGTATTCGTGCAGGGCGCGGCCTGGGTCGTACTGGTCGGCTCGCAGCCAGCCATCCACCATGCGGCGGACGGCGCTCAGCAACGGCGTGAAGAGCAGCGACAGCACCAGCGCGATGGCCGCGCCGATCAGCAGCGGGTTGTAGGCCGGGGCCGCGCGGAAGACGGTCTGTGTGAAGAGAAAGCCCGCGATGTAGATCGCCACGATCAATACCGTGGTGATGAGGTAGACCAGCACGCGCCGCACGATCTGGCGCACGTCGGGCATGTCGTGGGTCAGCGCCACGTAGGCCAGGATGACGGCCGCGCCCAGGCGCAGCGGGTTGCCGGGCAGGGCCTGCCCGCCGATCACGAACATGTCGTTGATCAACGCCAGGCTGTAGAGGACGATCCAGTAGGAAAGACGGTTGCGCAGCAGCGGCTGGCGCGTCTGCTGTTGGGCGCGTACCACCGTGATGATGCCCGCCGCCACGAAGAATATCCAGCCGATCAGCGCCCAGGCCACCCCCAGCCGTTCGCGCGGCATGGCCCATTGGCCGTTGGTCCACACCACCTCGGGCATGCCGGGCAGGGTCACCAGCAGCGTTACCAGCACCACGATCCACACTACGCCCGCAATGATCCACACCCACCAGTTGCGACGACGCATGAAGGTATGCACAGCCAGCATGGCCGCAAAGGCCAGCGCCAGGGCCACGTACAATTCAGTCTCCTGCGCCAGGCTCTCGCTCATGTTCGGCAGGCGGCCGCTGCGCCAGAGCGCCTCGCCCACCGTCAGCGCCATGGCAGACAGGGCATAGGCGGCTACCAGCCCGCCGCTGGTCTCCTGGCCTTCGCTGCGTTGGAAGGTAAAGACCAGCACGGGGATGTACAGGGCCGCCAGGAGGATCAGCCCGATCAGCGTCAGCATTTGTGGGTCAAGGGCGGGCATTGCCCGAAAGTATACTCGAAATCGATGAATGGGGTATCATTAAGATTGTAAGGTGTAAGCTGCTTTCTTCGCCGAAATTCATCCGTTGAGGTTACCATGCTCATTTCCCGTTTTGCGCGCCAGAAGTATCAGTTCGACCAGGATTTTTTCCGACCCGATGGCCGCGCCGTTTTCAAGGATTACTCCGCCGCCCGCCGCTTTGCCGAGCAGATGTCGGCCCAGCGCGCGGACCCCGTGCCTGCTTCCGATATCCAGGCCATGTCCCTGCTCGACGAGGTGCTGCGCATCCTGCTGCGCCAATACGAGCTGCAGAACCCGGGCCTGCTCACACGCGCGTTGGGATACATCCAGGCGGGCCTGGGCGAGCCGCTCGATATGACCCTGATACGCTTCATCGAAGAGTTCCCGCCCCTGGCCGTCGCGGGCGGGGTCGTCAGCGCGGCCCAGCATCTCGAAGGCGCCGCCGATGGACGTCCGCACCGCCAGATCGCCGTCGAGGAAGTACTGCTCGTCCACGTCAACAACCAGAATCCCGCCATCCATCCCTATCGCGACCTGTTCGACGATTCGTCCCTCAAATCCCCCGCCTATGACCAGGCCCTGACCCTGCTCGGCCGTTTCCTCTCGCACCAGCCTGTCTTCAGCGGGTCGGCCCAGCGCGGCGGCGAGACCCTGCTCGACCTGTTGACCGCGCCCGCCAAGGCCTCGCCGTACTCGCTCGAAGGCCAGTTGCAATTCATCCTCGACAAGTGGGGCTTCCTGCTCGGCGAGAGTTTCATCACCCGCATCCTGCGCGGCATGGACTTCATCCGCGAGGAGGTCATCCGCCACGCGGGGCCAGGCCACTTCAAGCCCGAAGCGCCCATCCCCACCTACGGCGGCGCGGATTATGCCGAGTACGAACGCTTCAGCCCCGACCGCGACTGGATGCCGCGCCTGGTATTGATGGCCAAGAATACCTACGTCTGGTTGGAACAGCTTTCGCGCAAGTACGAACGCTGGATCCACACCCTTGACCAGGTCCCCGACGAGGAACTCGACCTGCTGGCCCAGCGCGGGTTCACGGGCCTGTGGCTGATCGGCCTGTGGGAGCGCAGCCGCGCCAGCCAGCGCATCAAACAGCGCATGGGGCAGGACGACGCCGTCGCCTCGGCCTATTCCCTGCACAGTTACGACATCGCCGAAGACCTGGGCGGCTGGAACGCGCTCAACAACCTGCGCTCGCGCGCCTGGCAGCGCGGCCTGCGTCTCTCGGCGGACATGGTCCCCAACCACATGGGCATCGACTCGGAGTGGGTCATGGCCCACCCCGACTGGTTCCTCTCGCTCCCGAACCCGCCTTACCCTGGCTACACATTCAACTCCGAAGACCTGTCCGATGATGGCCGCGCGGGCGTCATCCTCGAGGACCATTACTACAACCACTCGGATGCGTCGGTGGTTTTCAAGCGTTACGACCGTTCTTCGGGCGAGACGCGCTACATTTATCACGGCAACGATGGCACCTCCTTCCCGTGGAACGACACCGCCCAGTTGGATTATTCCAAGGCCCACGTGCGTGAGGCCGTCATCCAGACCATCCTGCACGTGGCGCGCAACTTCCCCGTCATCCGCTTCGACGCGGCCATGACGCTGGCCAAGAAGCACATCCAGCGCCTGTGGTTCCCCGAACCAGGCGCGGGCGGAGCCATCCCCTCGCGCGCCGAACACGGCATGACCAAAGCCGATTTCGACGCCGCCGTCCCCGAGGAATTCTGGCGCGAGGTCGTGGACCGTGTCGCCGCTGAGGTGCCCGATACGCTGCTCCTGGCCGAAGCCTTCTGGCTGATGGAAGGGTACTTCGTCCGCACGCTGGGCATGCACCGCGTCTATAACTCGGCCTTCATGCACATGCTGCGCGACGAGGACAACGCCAAATACCGCTCGGCCATCAAGAACACGCTGGAGTTCGACCCGCAGATCCTCAAGCGCTACGTCAACTTTATGAACAACCCCGACGAAAAGACCGCCGTCGAGCAGTTCGGCAACGGCGACAAATATTTCGGTATCGCCACCGTGCTTTCCACGCTGCCAGGCCTGCCCATGTTCGGCCACGGACAGATCGAAGGCTTCCATGAGAAATACGGCATGGAATTCCGCAAGCCAAAATGGGACGAGACCCCCGACGACGGCCTGATCCGCGGCCACGAGTGGAAGATCTTCCCGCTGCTGCATCGCCGCTACCTGTTCGCCGAGGTGGAGGCCTTTCAACTCTACGATTTCTACGCCACCGACGGCGGCGTAGACGAGAACGTCTTCTCCTACTCCAACCGCTACAATGACGAGCGCGGACTGGTCATCTACCATAACCGCTACGCCGACACCCGCGGCTGGATCAAAGTCTCTGCCGCCGCGCTGGACAAGAACTCGGGCCAGCTCGTGCAGACGACCCTTGGCGAAGCGCTCGGCCTGCCGCGCGAAGGCTACGCCATCTTCCGCGATTACACCTCGCACCTCGAATTCATCCGCCCGTGCGCCGAGATCTGGGAACGCGGCATCTACGCCGAATTATCCGCTTACCACTGCCACGTCTTCATGGACTGGTGGTTCGTGGACGGCGACTCATGGGACGCCGTCCATCAGGCCCTGGGCGGCGCGGGCGTGGATTCGGTCCAGGCCAAGTATGATGAATTGTTTGCCGTCAAGGAAGAGGAAGTCGTCGAGGAAGTCAAGGTCAAGAAGCCGCGCAAGAAGGCCGTGACGAAGAGGAAAGAAGAAAGTGGAAAGAAGACTTCCACCGCAAAGAAACCCGCGGCCAAGACCAGCACGGCGACAAAGGTCAAAAAGCCTGCGAAGGTGAAGAAAGAAACCACTGCCAAGAAATCTTCGGCAGTCAGGAAGCCTGCAGCGACGAAGAAGCCTTCGGCAACGACGGCGACAAAACCGACGACTGTGAAGAAATCCGCCAGCAAGGGGTCGACGAAAGCGGAGAAATAAAAATACAGTCGGTCACGCAAAAAAACAGCCCGACGAAAGTCGGGCTGTGCTGTTCACCGCCTCGCCGCGGGCCGATAGGGGTATTTCGGCACTTCGCGGTGGAATTCGTAGGTCTGCATGATGGCTTCGATGACCTTCCTATGCTCCTCGCTCACTTCCTTGAACTCGAAGCCGATGTCGTGGAAGTTCGGGCTTACGTCTGGTTCGCACCAGGCCACGCGCGCGGGGATCGAAATGCGGCGGGCCGTCTCCTGTTCGAGGGCGGGTACCACCAGTTGCAGGGTCAACTCTGTGCCGACGGCCACTTTCTGCTCCCCGATCACCATCGCGCCCGAGGGTGTCAGGTCGCCCAGGTAACCCAGCATAATCCCGCCGTACAAGTCGAAGACCTGCGAATAGGCGATCAGGTTCTTGCGGTCCTGCTTGCGTCGTTCCTGCATGGCTGCTCCTGTCCATAGTGTACATGCACTTTTCCGCTGGAGAATTGCATTTTTATGGTAAAAATGGCGCCATGCGTTGGATCTATGTTTCCCCCCATTTGGACGACGCCGTGCTGTCGGCGGGTGGTTTGATCTATGAGCAGACCCGCGCGGGCCTGCCTGTGGAGATCTGGACCCTGATGAGCGGATTCCCGCCCGAGGGCACGCTCTCGCCTCTGGCGCAGGCCATTCATTATCAGTGGGGCTTTGCCTCAGCCGACGAGACGATACTCGCGCGCCGCGCCGAAGACAACCTGGCTGCTTCCCTCGTGGGCGCCAAAACCGCCCATTTCGACTTTCTGGATTGCATCTACCGCCGCGCTGTGGACGGGGACTGGCTCTATACCACGGGCGTTTTCGACCCGCCCGTTGCCGCAGATGCCGACCTGCCCGACCAGATCGCCGC
>CALLJA010000432.1 GCA_938008865.1 uncultured Anaerolineales bacterium | reverse complement strand
CAACCTGCGTGCCACCGCGACCATCTTCGTCCTTGGAATGGCGACCTTCGGTGTGTTGGGAATCCTGGCCTACCTGGTCAACGCGGGTCTGATTGGCGCCGTGCTGAGCCTGTTTGCCTACCTGGGTGTCTCGCCCTGGCTGCTTTTTTCTTCGGGCATCCTGCCGCATGGGATTTTCGAACTGCCTGCGCTCATGTTGAGCGGCGCGGCTGTCTTGCGCATGGCCGTGACACTGGTCACGCCGCAGGCGGGCAAGTCGATGGGCGAACTGTTTATCGAACTGATCGCAGATTGGGTCAAGGTCTTCCTCGGCGTGGTCGTCCCGCTGCTTCTGGTGGCCGCCGTGATCGAGACCTACGTCACCCCGGGTATCATCAAAAGCGTCCTGCATTGGTGAAGCATGTCCAAGGTCATCATCCTCGGCTCGTCGAATGCCATCCCCACCCGCGACCAGGAGAATACCCACATGGTCGTGGTTGGACGCGAGCGCATGGTGTTGGTAGACTGCGTGGGCAACCCTGTCTTGCGCCTCGAACAGGCGGGCTTGGATTTCGATGACCTGACCGATATCATCGTGACACATTTCCACCCCGACCACGTTTCGGGACTGCCGTTGCTGTTGATGGATATGTGGTTGATGGGTCGCAGGAAGCCGATTAACATCTACGGCCTGCACTACACCCTCGACCGCGTAGAAGACCTGATGGGCTTCTATAACTGGGCCGAGTGGCCCGAGTTCTTCCCTGTGGCCTTCTACCGCCTGCCGAATTCCGAGAATTCACCCATCCTCGATTGCCCCGATTTCAAGATCGTCTCTTCGCCCGTGCGCCACATGATCCCCACCATCGGGCTGCGTTTCGATTTCCATACCTCGCAGAAGGTCCTGGCCTATTCGTGCGACACCGAGCCATGTGAGCAGGTGGTACACCTGGCCGACGGCGCGGACGTTTTGATCCACGAGGCGGCGGGCGACTTTGTGGGCCATTCCTCCGCGTCCCAGGCGGCGGAGATCGCGTCCCAGGCGGAGGTCGGCGCCTTATACTTGATCCACTACCCGACGGGCCGATTCAGCAGCGGCGACCTGACTGCCGAGGCCCGCCAGAAGTATCAGGGTCCCATCACACTAGCCAGGGATTTCATGACGCTCGAGTTCTGACCTGCGTTCCGTAGTTCCCGAAAAAAAACTGACAGCCGCCTTCGGGACGACTGTCAGTTTCATTTTGCGGGGCGGGGCTACCAGCCTGTGATGAACGGCGCCCACTCGCGGTTGTCGTCCAGGTGGCGGCCATACAGGTACGACGCGTTGGCGGGCGGTTCCTTGGGCAGGTGTGGCAGGGCCATGTGGACTTCCTCCAGTTTTCGTCCGCCTTTGCGGTGGTTGCAGGATGGACAGGCCGCCACCACGTTGGTCCAGGTGTGCTGCCCGCCCAGGTGGCGCGGGATGACGTGGTCCACCGTCAGTCCGCCATCCCGCCGACCGCAGTACTGGCAGGTATAATTGTCGCGGCGGAAGACCTCGCGCCGCGTCAGACGCACGTGTGGCCGCGGGCGATGCACCTGCATCTCCAGGCGGATGACCGATGGACGCGGCAATAATTGCGCCACAGTGCGGATGTGGCCGCGTCCGTTTACGACCATGTCGGCTTTGCCCGCGAGGATCAAGCCTATCGCCCGCCGCATGGAACACACGTTGATCGGTTCGAAATTGGCGTTGAGCACCAGGACTGGCTCGTTCATGAGAGCCTCACAATAGCCACGATTATACTTCCATTCGGATTTACGCAAGATGCAAGTGAGACAGGAGCAAATAGTATGAAAGTCCTGATACCGGGCGGTACGGGCTTCCTCGGTGCCGCCCTGACGAAATCCCTGCTGGCAGACGGTCACCAGGTTTGGGTCCTCACCCGAGATCCGCGGCAGGTGCGCGTCTCTGCAGGGACGCAGGTTGCTGCTTGGGATGGTCGCACGGCGGCGGGTTGGGGGGAGCTGGTCAACCAGATGGATGCCGTCGTCAACCTGGCGGGCAGGTCGCTCTCTACCTGGCCGTGGACACAGGCCAACAAGCAGTCATTTTGGGATTCGCGTGTGGACGCGGGCCGCGCCGTGGCGGAGGCCGTCTCACAGGCAGATCGCCGCCCGAAGGTCCTGATCCAGGCCTCGGGTATCGGCCACTACGGCCTGAGCGGGTCCCCCGCCGACGAATCCACCCCGCCTGCCGACGATTTTGCCGCCCGCCTGACGGTGGCCTGGGAGGATGCGACCCGCTCCATTGAGGAGTTGGGCGTGCGGCGGGTCATCATCCGCACGGCGGTGGTGCTGGGCAAAGAAGGTGGGATGTTCAGGCTGATGGCGCTGCCCGTGCGCTTGTTCGCGGGCGGGCCGATCGGCGGCGGCGGGCAGGCCGTCTCGTGGATTCACCTGGCAGACGAGGTGGGCGCGGTCCGCTTTTTGCTGGAGAACGAATCCGCGCGCGGACCGTTCAATCTGGTCGCGCCCGAAGCTTCCACAAATGCCGATTTTTATCGCGCGCTGGCAAAGGCTCTGCATCGCCCGTACTGGTTGCCGACGCCCGCCTTTCCGCTGCGGCTGGCTCTGGGTGAAATGAGCACCCTGCTGCTGGACGGCCGCATAGCCCAGCCCAAACGGCTGACCGACCTGGGGTATCGGTTCCAGTTCCCAGCCCTGGGCGCGGCGCTGGCCGACCTGCTCCGTTAATGTCGGAACCTGTCTGCGCGCGATGTCGTCTGAAGAGGAAACACTCAAAGGAGATCCCATGAAACGTTGGCTTTTACTGGCTGTGCTGTTGCTCTCGGCTTGTGGCGCGCCGCAGCCGCCGCCTGCAGGCAATATCCAGGCGGCCCCGACGGGCTTTATCGCCGATTCCTATCCCACCGCCCAGGCGCAGTCGGTATCGCCCGACCAGGCTACCAGCGGCGTGCAGATGAACGTCAGCCGCGTCTGGCAGGACGGCAAGCAGCTCAACGCCGACATCTGCTTCACCCTGCCGAGCGACTCGGACTGGTCGATCTGGAGCGCCAGCCTGCAATACGCCGATACGGTCATTGCCGAGTACGGCTCCACGCTGCTCAG
>CALLJA010000431.1 GCA_938008865.1 uncultured Anaerolineales bacterium | reverse complement strand
ACGTAATCGGCCATGACGGCGAAGGCCGCTTCGACGGGCTGCGGGGTGGTCAGGTCCACGCCCGCGCGCTTGAGCACGTCCAGCGGATAGTCGGAGCAGCCCGCCTTGAGGAAGCCGAGATAGTCTTCCACGGCGTTGGGCTCGCCGCGCTGGATGCGTCCCGCCAGGGCGTTGGCGCCCGCGATGCCCGTGGCGTAGGCATAGACGTAGTAGTCGCTGTACAGGTGGCCGAAGCGCGCCCAGGTGATGCCCACCTGCTCGCGGTCCACGTGGACTTTGTCGCCATAGCCCTCGCTGAACAGGTCGGCCATCAGCGCGATGAGCGAATCCGCCGTCAGCGGCTGGCCCTGCTCGACGCGGGTGTGCGTCTCCAGTTCGAAACGGGCCAACGTCGGCATGATGAAGAAGTAGCGGTAGAAATTCGCCATGGCCTCTTCGATGACCGAGACCTGGAAGTCTCGTTCGGGATGAGTCTTGAGCAGGTGCGCGCGCACCATCGCCTGGTGGAAGTTGGAGGCCACCTCGGCGGCGAACAGCGAATAGTCCGCATAGACAAAGGGCTGGTTCTGCCATGTCAGATAGGAGTGCATCGAGTGGCCGAGCTCATGCGCCAGCGTGGACAGGCTGAAGATCTCGTCTGTGTAGGAGATCATAATGAAGGGATGTGTCCCCTGCGAGCCCCACGAGAAGGCGCCGCTGCGCTTGCCCTTGTTGGGATACACGTCCACCCAACGGTCTTCGAGGCAGCCGTTGCGCAGGATGGCGACGTAATCCTTGCCCATCGGCAGCAGGCCCTCGGAGATCCATTCCACGGCCTGGGGATAGGGGATCTTGACGCGGTCCTTGACCAGCGGCGCCCACAAGTCGTACGGTTCGAGCGCCTCCACGCCCAGGGCTTTGCGGCGGATCTCGAAATAGCGGTGCCAGGTGGGCAGGTTCTTCTTGAAGGTGTCGAGCAGGTTGTGGAAGACCGAAACGGGGATATTGTGTTCGTGCAGTTTCATCTCCAGCACGTTCTCGTGTTTGCGGACGCGGCTTTGGAAGACGCTCTGCTTGATGGAGGTGGACAGGTTCTCGGCCAGCGTGTTCTTGAAACCGAGCAGGGTGTTGTGATAGTTGTCCCACGAGCGCTGGCGCAGGCCGCGATCCTCCTCTGACATCAAGCGCCAGATGATGGCTTCATTCAACTCGATGGACTGACCCTGGCCGTCGACCACGGGCGGGATGCGCATGTCGGCGTTGGTCAGCAGGCTGGCAGCGGACGAGGCCCCGCCAAAGGGGTCGCTCAACATCCCCAGCACTTCCTCCACCTCGGCCGAGCGGACATGCGCCTGCTTGCGGAACAGGTTGGCGAAATATTGTCCGTATTTGGCCAGGCGCGGCTCGGACAGCGCCCACTCGACCAGGGTCTCCTGGCCGATGGCAATCAGCTCGGGGTTGAGGAAGGAACTGGCTGCCAGCAACTGTCCGTACATGCCCTGGGCCTTGCTGCTCATGGCCGCCGCGGACTGGTCACCCGTGTCCACACTGTAGGCGAAGCCTGCATAGACGTAGGCCTGCGAAGCGCGCGCCATCAGGCTTTCGATCAGGACGAAGGCATCCACCAGCGTGGACGGCGACTCGGCCAATCTGCCTTGATAGGCCTTGACCTGCGGCAGGGCCGCCAGGATGGAGTCCACTTCGGCTTCGAAGGCCTGCGGGCTGGCGAACACGGATTCGGCATTCCAGGTAAAGTCCTTGCTGATCTCACTGCGAGCGGGAAGGGTGGTGGGCATGGGGAGGTTCCTTTCAAAAATAGGTAGGGGCGACCCAACGGGTCGCCCCTACTACGATTAACGTGGCAGGGAAAAACAGATCCTCGCCCCCGTCTCGGACTTGGTGCCGTTGGAGGCGTCGGCCCAGATGCGCCCGCCGTGGGCTTCGACGATGGCGCGCGCCAGGTACAGGCCGAGGCCCGCGCCCTTGGTGTGCTTGACGGCGGTCGTGGAGCGGTAAAAACGGTCGAAGATGTGCGGCAGGTCGCGCGCGTCGATGCCTGGACCTTCGTCGCTGACGCACACGATGACCTGGTCAGGCCGCAGGCCCCCGCTGATCTTGATCTCGCCTTTGGGCGCATACTTGATGGCGTTCGAGACCAGGTTCGAGATGACCTGTTCGAGGCGGGTCTCGTCGGCCAGGATGATCGGGAATTTCTCGGGAAAGTCAGTGACGATGGTGTGCTTCTTCGTCTGCGAGGAGAAGCGCTCGGCCACGCGCGCCGCCACGGCCGCCAGCGACACGTCTGCGCGGTTGATGCTCAGTCCGCCTGCCTGCAGGCGTGAGGCATCCAGCAGGTCGTCGATCATCTTCGAGAGGCGGTCAGCCTCTTCTTCGATGACGGCCAGTGAGTCGCTGATGGTGTGCTTGTCCCAGCGGGCGTCGTCGCGCCGCAGGGTGGAGGCGTAGCCCTTGATCAGCGCCACGGGCGTGCGCAACTCGTGGCTGACCACCGAAATGAAGGTGGACTTGATCTGCTCGGCGGTGCGGAAGTGCGTGATGTCGCGCACGCTGACGATGACATTGCGCAGCTTGCCCTCGGCCGAGAGCAGCGGGGCGTAGGTCACACCGACTGGCAGGGGCGAGGGCAGTTCGCGTTTGAGGTCGCCCTCCACGTAGAGCGTGGCGTTGGGGGTCAGCGGCCAGCCGCCCGCGATGGATTCGGCCAGGGTGGCGCCCTGCGGCTCCCCGTCCCAGCGGATGATCTCCTCGTGGGGGCGTCCGACCAGCTGGTCGTGAGTCTGGCCGTAGAGATGCTCGAAGGCGTCATTGGCGCGCTCAATGGTCAGGTCGGCGTTGAGGATGATGATTCCATCTGCAGCGGAGTCGACCAGCGCATCCAGCCGCTGTTTCTCGTACATGACCTGTCCGTACAGCCGCGCGTTATGCACGGCGATGGCGGCCTGGTCGGCAAAGGATTGCAGCAGGATGCGGTCGTTATGCGAGAACAGGTCGGGATAATTGCGGAAGATGAAAATGACGCCGATGACCTGTCCGTGGGCGGCCAGGGGCAGGCCCGTGCCGTTGAGCAGACCCATGCTGGCGGTGTAGGTCAGGTCTTTCAACATGCGGTTGAGTTCGAGGATGTCCAGTTCGCGGACCTTTTCCTCGGCCAGCAATGGCGTGAGGTAGCTGAGGAAGGCGGGCGGAATGCCGTGCGCCGCCGCCACGCGCCAGCCGTCGGTCTCCTTAAGCGCGATCAGCCCCGCCTGGCCTGCCAGCATTTCGATGGAGATGCGCAGTACGCGCGCCAACAGTTTCTCCAGGTCGAGTTCCTGGGTCAGGGCGCGGGCCAGTTCGAGCATGTAATCGCGTTGGCGGACGCGGAAATCGGGCAGCATGGGAATATTTTATCATCGGGCGCGGACGGCGAGTGTAAGAGGATGGTATGCATTTGCGACTGGCTGTACGCGGATTGGACGGATTACGCGGATGGACACGGAAAAATTGAAATCAATAGCAGAATGCCCTTGTACTTGGCCGTAAGACCTGCCTTTTTTGAACCGCGAAGCGCGCAAAGCTCGCAAAGATTTAAAAGGGTGGCTTCGCGCTCTTAGCGGGCTTTGCGGTGAATATGACTCCATCCGCCTGCGCCTGCGACCAACTCCAAAAAATCTGCTCAATCTGTGTAATCTGTGGATAAACCCAACTATAATTCGCCTTGTATGAAACTCACTCCCCGCACTCACCGCATTGGGCTGGCCCTCCTGGCCCTGCTCGGATTTGTCTTCGCCCTGGTCACCACCTGGAAGTTCGGCGCGGGCGTCTCTTCGGATGCCGTGCGCGCCATGGCCGCCGCTGGGAACCTGCTGGCAGGCAAGGGCTTCGTGGACAATATCGGCGCGCCCTACGTCCACTGGCCGCCGCTCTATCCGCTGATTCTGGCGGGACTCAGCTTCCTCACGCGGCTGGACGTCTTCCATGTGGGCTGGTTCCTGAACCTGATCCTGTTCCCGTTAAACATCATACTCTGGGGACGGCTGCTGGAACGCATCTTCCCCGAGAATCTGCACTACGCGCTGTGGATCAACGCCGCCACGGTCATCTCCACTTCGATGCTGCGCATCTATGCCAACATCGCCTCCGACCCGCTGTTCGTGACGACCATGATCCTGTTCTTCCTG
>CALLJA010000430.1 GCA_938008865.1 uncultured Anaerolineales bacterium | reverse complement strand
CCCTTCTCGCTGAAGCGGACGAGATCGTGGCAGGCAGATTCCGCAGGTTCGGCGATGAACTGGCGGAGATCGATCTCACGCCGCCTCTGCCACTCCATCACTGGACGGCCTACGAATCCAACCACAAACTACTGTCGGCATTTCACGTTCCACACGACGATATCAAATTCCTTTGGGAACCCGCCCGCTTCGGCTGGGCCTTCGTCCTTGGGCGCGCGTATCACCTCACGCAAGATGCAAGATACGCTGGGGCTTTTTGGAAATATTTCGAAACCTTCACCGCATCCAACCCCGTCCACCTCGGCCCGCACTGGATGAACGGGCAGGAGGTCGCTGTCCGCTTGATGGCGTTGATCTGGGCGGCGCAGGTCTTTGAGACGCAGGACGAAAAACGCAACACGAGTCTCGTCATGTCCATTGTGCAGCATGCGGCGCGCATCCCGCCCACGCTGGTGTACGCGCAGTCCCAGAATAACAATCACCTTGTCACCGAGGCGGCGGCACTGTACGTGGCGGGCCGAACGTTAAAGAATCGCAAGTGGCGCGACCTCGGCTGGAAGTGGCTCAACTGGGCCTTTCAGAATCAGATCAGCGGATACGGCGAGTACATTCAGCACTCCACCAATTATCAGCGCGTGATGCTGCAGGCCGCGCTTTTGGCGGAAGCGGTTCGGGATGAGGATTGGCCTGGGGCCACGAAGCAGGCGCTCGGTCGCACGACGCACTTTCTGTTCTCGATGCTGGATTCCGCTTCGGGACGGGTGCCGAATCTGGGTTCCAATGACGGGGCCTTGATCCTGCCCCTCAGCATGACCCTGTTTAATGACTTCCGCCCCACGGTGCAGGCCGCCGCGCGCGCCTTCCTCAAGACGCAGATGCCCGCGGGCGTGTGGGATGAGATGTCGCTCTGGCTGGGATTCGCGCCCGCGCAAAAGACCTACACCTCCGAGCATTACATGACCGACAACCTGCGCGGACCCAACTCGTGGGCCTATCTGCGTGCCTCGCGTTTTGCCTCGCGCCTCTCGCACATGGACCAGTTGCACCTCGACCTGTGGTGGCGCGGACTGAACCTCGCGCAGGACGCGGGCACGTATCTCTACAACGCGCCCGCTCCGTGGGATAACGCGCTGGTCACCACGCGCGTCCACAACACCGTGACCATCGATGGCCGCGACCAGATGACGCGTACGGGCCGCTTCATGGTGCTCGATTGGGCCAACGCTTATTCAAAGAACGAGATCGCTTCAGATGAGAACGTGCTTCAACAAGTGAAGGCCACTTTCAAGGGCTATCGTTCGGTCTGGCATGAAAGAACTGTGAGTGTCTTCCGCGATGAACGCTGGGTGGTAAAGGACCGGGTCAGATCGATGCAAAATGTTTCACTGCACACCTTCCGCATTCAGTGGCTGCTGCCCGATTGGAAATGGGAGATTGTAGAGGAGCCCGACGAAATCGATGGCATTGGCTATGACCTGCGATTGTTGTCTCCGCATGGCTGGGTGACGGTGCGCCTGTGGGCTGATTATTTCTTCGTGAAGATCCACGACGAAAGATTCTCGGCTGGCCTGGTGCGTGCGGGTGAGCGACTATGGGGCGATGCCGAAGTCAAGACCGTGGACGGCTGGGTTGCTAACACGTATGGGAAAAAGGAGCCTGCGCTTTCATTTTCCATGACAGGCGCCTCACAGAATATCGCAGACTTTACGACCGAGTTCATATTTCCAAAAGGAGATTGATCCATGCGAATCCGCGCTGTGGCCATCTTGATCGAAGACGACAAAGTTGCCGTGATCGAACGCCATCGCATGGGACGTCACTACTTCACCTTCCCAGGCGGCGGCGTGGACGCGGGCGAGACGGTCAAGCAGGCCGTCGTCCGCGAGGCGGAAGAGGAACTTGGCTTGCGTGTAGGCGTTGACCGCAAAGTGGCCGAGATCTGGTTTCGCGGCAATCGCCAGGAATATTTTTTGGTCCACAAGGTCGATGGCGAATTTGGGACAGGTCAGGGCGAGGAGTATGGAACCTTCCGCCCCGAGCATGGCACCTATCAGCCGATGATGATGCCCATCGCCGACCTGCTGCAACATCCCATTATGCCCGTCGAGATGGCGCTCCTGCTGGTCAAGTCTCACCCCGATGCCTGGCCTGAGAAGCCAGTTATAATCTTCGAACAAGAGAAATAACATTGATGTCATTGCGAGGGCGACGTTCTTCCGCCCGAAGCAATCTCCCAATTACATGAGATTGCTCACCTGCACTGCACTAAACGCAGTGCAGTGCAGTGCAGGTGTCGTCTGTCTACGGCCTCCTCGCAATGACATGAGCTAATATGCATATCCTCATCATCCATCAAGCCTTTGCTTCCATCAATGAACCAGGCGGCACCCGTCACCACGAGTTGGCGCAGGTTCTCACTGCGCGCGGTCATCGTGTGACGGTCGTTGCGTCGCCGGTTAGTTACCTCACAGGCTCTTCCCTCACCCCAACCCCTCTCCCTCAGGGAGAGGGGCAAGGGGTGAGGGTCTTGCGCGCCTCGGTTTACTCGGCCCATCACAAATCCTTCCTCCACCGCGTGCTGGCCTTCCTCTCGTTCATGTTGTCCTCGTTCTGGATTGGGTTGGGCGTCAAGAACGTGGACGTGGTCTGGGGCACGTCGCCGCCGATCTTTCAGGGAGTCACAGCCTGGGCGCTGGCGCGGCTCAAGGGTGCGAAGTTCCTGTTCGAGGTTCGCGACCTGTGGCCGCGTTTTGCCATCGCGGTGGGTGTGCTGCGCAACGTCTGGCTGATCCACGCTTCGGAGTGGCTGGAGCGTACACTCTATCGCTCCGCCGACCGGGTGATGGTCAACAGCCCCGCGTATGTCAGCTATGTTAAAGGAATCGCCCTGAGCGGAGGCTGGAAGCCGAAGTCGAAAGCCTGGAATGTGGAGTTGGTCCCCAACGGCGCAGACCCGTCGATGTTCGATCCCGCTGACGATGGTGTGGACTTCCGTCAGGCACACCATCTCACCGAAAAGTTCGTGGTCATGTATGCGGGCGCGCACGGCATGTCGAACGACCTGGAAGTCGTGTTGGAAGCCGCGCGCCAACTGGCGGAAGATACGCCCGAGGCCGAGATCGTGCTGGTGGGCGACGGCAAGGAGAAGTCCGCGCTGATGGCGCGCGCGGCGGCGATGAGCCTGCCCAACGTGACCTTCCTGCCGTCCGTGCCGAAGACGGGTATGGCCGAGGCGCTGGCCGCCGCCGATGCCTGCATCGCCATCCTCAAGCCGCTCGAAGAATACAAGTGGACCTACCCGAACAAGGTCTTCGATTACATGGCGGCGGGACGCCCCGTGGCGCTGGCCATCGACGGCGTGATCCGCGAAGTGGTCGAAGCCGCGGACTGTGGCCTGTTCGCCGCGCCCGGGCATCCATCTGCGCTGGCGGAGGCCATCCGTCAACTCGCGCGCGACCGTCAACGCAGCCGCGCCATGGGCCTGCGCGGACGCGCCTACCTCGAGGCGCATTTCAGCCGCGAGACGATGGCCGAGAATTTGTTGAAGACGCTGGAGACGTTGACCGCCGAAAGGAGACCGCGATGAACAAGGTTGTGATCGTCGGCGCGTCGGAGCATGGCAAGGTTGTG
The DNA here is from genome assembly GCA_938008865.1 of uncultured Anaerolineales bacterium. Taxonomy (GTDB): domain Bacteria; phylum Chloroflexota; class Anaerolineae; order Anaerolineales; family Villigracilaceae; genus JACPVF01. The sequence continues at coordinate 4,848 of CALLJA010000430.1, read as the reverse complement.
GCCGACGTGATCGAGCGCGAAGGCAAATACGCCATCCGCGGCTGGATCGACTCGTACAAACCCGCAGGCGGTGAATTCTTCGGCTATCCCATGCTCGGCGCGGAGGATGTCCTGCTCGACCTGTGGCGGCGGCGCGAGATCGTCGGCGGCCTGGTCGCCATCGGCGACAACTGGACGCGCGGCCGCGTGGCCGAAAAGATTTGCTCGCTTGCGCCTGACTTTGCCTTCGTCACAGCCGTACATCCTTCCGCGCAGATCGCGCGCGGCGCGAGTGTCGGCGCGGGCACGGCGCTGATGGCGGGCGTGATCGTCAACAGCGACAGCCGCATCGGGGCGCATTGCATCCTCAACACACGTGCCTCGCTCGACCACGATTGCATCATGGATGATTTCTCCAGCCTGGCCCCGGGCGTGACGGTAGGCGGTGTGGCGCGCATCGGCATGTATAGCGCGGTCTCGCTGGGCGCAAACATCATTCATGGAAAAAATATCGGCGCGCACACGGTCGTCGGCGCGGGGGCCCTGGTGCAAAAAGATATCCCCGATCACTGCGTGGCCTATGGCGTGCCCGCCAGGGTTGTTCGTCCGCGCGCGGAGGGAGAGAGGTACTTGTGAGCCTCCGCTTCACAGTCGCGGAAATTCACTTGGGATAGGTTCCTGCGTCACAACGAAACCGCCCCTGTCACAGACAGGGGCGGTCGCTACATTTCGATGAACTATGGAAGACTGAACGTCTTGACCAGGAAGACGGCCATCTGTGCGCGGGTGACAATGGCCTCGGGACAATAGTTGCCACCCCCACACCCGCTGGTGATTCCTTCGGCGGCCAGTTCCTCGATCCAGGCGGCGGACCAGTAATTGGTGGGGACGTCGGAGAAGACGCCGGTCGGGGCAGGCGGGATATGGGCCGAGCTGTGCTTGGCGCGCAGTAGGAAGACGGCCATCTGGTCGCGTGTCACGGGTGTTTCGGGGCAGTAGTTCCCGCCGCTGCATCCGCCAGTAATGCCTTCAACGTAGAGCTGCTCGATCCAGGCGGCGGCCCAATAGGTGGAGGGGACGTCCGCAAAGACGGTGCCGGTCGCGGCGGGCGGAGTGTAGGCCGAGCCATGAATGCCACGCAAGAGGAAGACAGCCATCTGGGCGCGGGTGACGGTGGCTTCGGGGCAGTACATCAGCGGGGAGGCGGAACAGCCGCCGGTGATGCCTGCGTTGTAGAGACGCTCGATGAAGTTCCAGGCCCAATAAGTTAAAGGTACATCAGTAAATACTGACGAGTCGGTGAGTGTATAGTATTCACCTCTGGTGAAATCTCCGTTGCCCAAGCCTAGCCCACCTAATTTATTATTACTAGCATCCATAATCGTGTCGTCGTCAATCACGTCTAAACGTAAAAACAAACCTACAGTAATTAAATTCTTTATCTTCTCAAATGTGGATGGGCCAATACCTGATACATTCATGATATCTTCGCTGCGTTGGAATGGGCCATGAACGGTGCGATAATCGATTATTTTCTGGGCTGTAGTAGGACCAATTCCCGGGAGAGAGTCTAATTGTTCCAAAGTGGCAGTATTTATATTTATTAAATCAGCACTACTTACATTATGCGTGCCTGTATTTACAGTCACGACATAAACTGTTCCTGCCCCATTTACATCAGTGACCAAAGCACCATTGATGCCGTCAGTAGCCATGAGACTGAAGTCACCAAAATCCACACCTGTTACTGGCTCAGAGAAAGTTACCGTGAATTTTACGCTGGCAAGATTCGTTGGATTAGGATTGACGCGGGTAATGGAAATAATCGTGGGTGCATCTGTATCTGTTACTAGTTCAAAGGCTCCAATGTCACATGTTGGATTGGAGCGGGGTAATCCACGCTGGTCGGTGGCAGGACAGTTATTGTTGGTGGCATCGATAGCTGAAGAACCCGCCTGGATGGGAATGGTTTGCGTAAAGCCGCCATAATCTCCGAGCGTGCCAAGTAGTGGATCGTCAGTAGTGATGTTTGTGCATATGGTGTATATGGAACATTCCCCTTCAACGACGCTATCGCTCATCGTGGCGTTCACATTGTCATATGCCTGGAGTCCACTCAAATCAGTATTTCCCCAAAGAATCGTGTTACGAATTATTGACCAGCTACTATTGTAAATACCACCGCCATCGGTTTTAGCTGTATTCCCGGTAAAGGTGATGTTCGTCAGCGTTGAGGGGTCATGTTTATAGGACGAAAAATTTGCAAATCCACCGCCATTTTGTGCTGAGTTTTCAGCAAAGGTAGCATTGGCTAGGCTTACTTTTCCATACGTGGATTGCATCATGCCGCCGCCATACGTGACCGCCGAATTGTCGGAGAATGCAATGTTGTTCATCACCAACCCGCTTGCCTCATTGTAAAGGCCGCCACCCATATTCGCAGAATTGTTGGTAAACACGGCATCCGTCAAGGTGAAGTTCCCCTGGCCGATGAACATGCCGCCGCCATTGGTAGCCGAAGAGTTATTGTCGAAGATCACTCTCGTCAAGGTTGGGTTGTTAGTGGGACTGTACGTATACATTCCACCGCCAGCCACCGCATTATTTTCGCGAAAAGTAATATCGGTCAAAACCGTGTCGCTATTCAAACTTATTATCCCGCCCCCACCCGTAGATGTATTTCGAAGGAATAGGATGTTTATTAGGATGGAGCCGCCATAAAGTTCAAAGAGACCGCCGCCACCCGCCCCGGGGAAGGCATCGCCATTCGCATTCCCCGCTGTGACGGTGAAACCATCCAAAATTGCCCCGCTCGCACCTATGAGCACATTATATGAATTATCAGCGCGGGTGGGTTCATCAGGCAGGATGATGTTGTTATCATTTCCAAGTAAATCCCCACTGAGGGTGGTGACATTGAGCGTGAGGTCACGTTCGTCGCGGGCGGATTCTGTCCCTGCGAATCCGCCGTAGACCGCTACCCCGCTCTTGAGTTGGAAGGTGGCGGCACGATCAGTGTCCGTTGTAGGTTTGTAGACACCAGCCTGAACCCAAATCTCGTCCCCGCTGACGGCATCCGTCAATGCCGTTTGCAGGGAGCAGGCATTGGCCCAGTTGGAACAATCTCCGCTCCCATCGGGGGTGACATGCAGAATACCAGCCGCGTGTGCTGGAGTAATCCCCATCGGTCCAATGGATAGGGCTATAATCAAGAACACGCTTAGGACGCGCATCGCGAAAATAGTGTTTTTTGTTGACATGGATAGCCTCCTGGTAAGAGCCTATTCCTTTTATGGTTTGTCGGGCGGGATGTATTCTTATCAAGCCCGCCTGTCATAATTTTCATTATAACCCTGGTTGGGCGGTATCTCTTTTTTCTCTCATTTGATAAGTTTACGGTCTTGCAAGGCAAAAATTGACGGAATACACTGAATGGACGCCCCTATTTGGAAAAGAGTTCCAAAGTATGAACAGAAAATGCCCTCGGGTGAGGGCATTTTCTGATTGAAATTACAATGTTCTACGCCTTCTCCAACCCGTGCGCCTCCAGCAACCTCTCATCCTCCAGAATCTCCATCGTCAAGCCATCGGCCACGACCTGGCCTTCGTCCATGACCACCGTGCGCGGGAATAACTCGCGCACCAGGGCCATGTCGTGCGTGGAGACCAGCATGGTGATGGGCAGGTCGCGCAGCAGGTTGATCAGGGTGCGGCGCGCGCGTGGGTCGAGTCCCGCCGAGGGTTCGTCGAGGACCAGGATCTTCGGGTTCATCGAGAGCACGGTGGCGATGGCGATGCGTTTCTTTTCGCCCACGCTCAGGTGATGCGAGAGCCGGTCGCGATAGGCGGACATGCGCACGGCTTCCAGCGCCGAGTCAACCCGCGCGCGGACCTCGTCCTCGGGCAGGCCCATGTGCAGCGGACCGAAGGCCACGTCCTCAAAGACGGTGGGGGAGAAGAGTTGGTCGTCGGGGTTCTGGAACACGAGTCCGACCATCGCGCGGATGACAGGCAGACGGTCCGGGCTGAGGGGCAGGCCGCCCACTTCGATCTCGCCGCGCCCGCCCAGGATCCCGTTCAGGTGCAGCATCAGTGTGCTCTTGCCCGCGCCGTTCGGCCCGACCAGCGCCACCTTGTCGCCCGCGCACAACTTCAGTGAGACGCCGCGCAGCGCGGTGTGACCGTCGGGATAATTGAAATGCAGGTCTTTGACGCTCAGCACGTCGCCTTCGCATTCGGGAAATTCGTAGTGTTTAGCAGGATGAGTCACAGGCATTAGAACCGTCCAACCAGTTGTATAAGGAGGAGAAGGATGGCCGCCGCCGCGCCGTAGGTCCAATCGCGCGGACGCAGGATGTGCGGATTGAGCGTGCGCAGGTGGCCGTCGTAGCCGCGCGCCAGCATGGCGTTGTAGATGCGGTCGCTGCGTTCGTAACTGCGCAGGAAGAGCTGCCCCGCCATGTTGCCGGTCACGCGTGCCCGCCAAAACACATTTCGCCCGGACCTTCGGCCTGGTTCCGCTGCCGAGCGCGAATCGCGCGCCCGCAGCAGGCGCAGGACCTCGTCGGTCAGCACGAACAGGTAGCGGTACAGAAACGAAACGATGGTGGTGAGGATGCCCGGCACGCGCAGATGCTCGAAGGCATGGATCATGTCTGGGAAGCGCGTGGTGGCCACCAGGAGGATGGCCGCCTGCACCGAGATCCACGAGCGCAGCAGGATGCTGGCGAACTTGATCAGCCCGAAGTCGGTGGGGACCAACGTGAGCGGACCCAGCGTCCACGCGGCAAGCGGATGCCCGAGCGGAGAGAAGATGGCCGAGATTGCCGCCAGCGCGAAGGGCAGCGCCACGAACGAGCGGCGGAAGGT
>CALLJA010000429.1 GCA_938008865.1 uncultured Anaerolineales bacterium | reverse complement strand
GGCATGTACAGTCCGCCCGTCGACTCCATCCAATCGGCGATGCGCTCAACAGCGGCGGGGATGCTGTTATCAGAGATGTCCACTTCCAGTACGGGCAGCATGGATTCGCGTACCAGGCGGCGCATCAGTTCCTGTTGCTCGATGAACACATCGAGGTTATCGTATTGCGAGGGGTTGCCCGACACCTTGAGCCGCTCCTCGCGCGCCGCCGCAAAGGATTCGGGCGAGCGCGTCAGCAGCACCATCCGAAAATTGAGCGGGGCCAGGCGTTCCTCCAGCCAGTGAAAATCGTAATCCTTGTGATAAGTCTGCAACTGATACGCGCGTGTGGAAATGTGGAAGCGGTCCACGATCCACGAATAATAACGCTGCAACTCGAACATGCGCGCCCAGGTGGCGTAGGTCTCCATTGCCAGCGACTCTTCCTGCGGCTCGAAGTTAATCGGCCCGCGCCCCCAAGGGAAATTGGTGAACGCGCACCACTCCGCCGAGATGAGCGGCGAATGGTAGCGATACTTACGCGGACCCACGATGCGCGGATGCTCGTTGAGCTCGAATGCGATCTCGGTCTTGAACGTCAGGCGCGTGCCTTCCAGGATGATTTTAGGGGTGAGTTTGGACATGGGCTAATTATACGTCCAGACAATTTTTCTAATGAACTTCTGATGTGCTTTTGAAAGGGTCACAACCGCATTGTATGGTATATTGCGGACATACAGGTAAACCCTATGGATGACAGAATCACAATCATCGAAGGCCCGCCGCCCGTGTTCGAGCTTTCCCAGGACGGCTGGGCGCTCGGCCTGAACGAAGGGCCGCAACTTTCCGTCCCCGCGCTGACCCGCCTGCGCACCTTCAACGGTCCCGCGCTGGTGGAGCGCTGTTATCGCGCCTGGCACAGCCAGACCCCCATTCACCTGCACTACCGCAACGACATCGGCCTCGAACAGACCGCCCCCATCCTTGCCGCCCGCAACGTCGAAACTGAAGAAGGACACGTTCTGCTGCTGTGGGTGTATCTCGACCAGGAAAAGGTCGAATACGAGTTCTACACCGACGAGGACAACTCCGACGAGAACGACGCCGAGCTGTAACCCCCACTCCTCTTTCTTCTGTCACGGAAGAAGGAGGAGATTTTTTTATTAACG
>CALLJA010000428.1 GCA_938008865.1 uncultured Anaerolineales bacterium | reverse complement strand
CAGGCCTGCTTTTGAAAAGGAGAAATTCCATGAAACATAAAAACGCATTTCTGTTTGCCGCGTTGGCCTTGGCGCTGGTCTTAGCCGCCTTCTCGGTCGGGCAGGTCTCGGCTACCACGGGCTGTTTCAGCGACACCAACGGTCATTGGGCCGAAGTCTTCATTTGCTGGATGAAGGATGAGGGCATCACCAGCGGCGTGGGCGGCGGAAACTATAACCCCGAAGGCTACGTCACCCGCGCCCAGATGGCGGTTTTCATGAGCAAGCAGGCCGACGTTCCGCCTGTGAAGGGGCAGATCCAGGTGGTGATGAACTCCGCCGATTGGAATCCCCTGTTCAGCAACAGCGCGGTCTTGTCGACGGCCAGCGATTACACCAACAAGGTCTTTACGTCCCCTACGACGGGCGAGCAGTACATTGTCGCTTCGCCCACCCTGCCGACCGCCCTCTACGGGCGGCAGTTGAAGCTCTCGGGCGTGGAAATTTGTTTCGATCCCTCGGTAGGCAACGTGAGCGTGACCTCCCTGGCTGCCTTCGTGGATACCCAACATTCCGGCGTGTCCACCACCTTCGTCACGGCTTTTTCAGACCCGACCACCTACACAGGCCCCGCCTGCCAGTATTACACCTTCACCCCGATCATCCTGACCCCCGAGTCCATCGTCAACCTGGAGGTTGTCGCCAACTGGACCACGGCCGGGACGCCGCTCAAAATGGGACGCGCGACCCTCGTCCTGACCCCGTCTGCCACCCTGGCCTTGCCGCCCAACAACGACTCGCCGCAGTTGGATTTTACGGGCGTGAGTTCTCAGCCGAGTGAAGTCAAATCTCGATAACCAAAAAAAGAAGGGCGGGAGAATTCTCCCGCCCTATTGATTCAAGGCGAACGCCGCCGCCCCAAAGGCGACCGCCACGTTGAACGAGCGTTTTTGCCCGCGCATGGGCAGGTAGAAGATTTTATCCGCCACCTCCAGGAGACCCGGGTCCACGCCTGTCACCTCGCTGCCGACGATCAGGACGGTCTTTTGCCCCTTGTGTTCCGCCCCGTAAATGGGTGTCGCTCCCTCGGCAAATTCCAGCACCCAGACCTGCCAGCCTTCGGCTTTCAAGTTCTCGACCAGCTTCGTCGCATCCCTGTGCTGGGACCAGGACACGAATTGCTCCGCGCCCAGCGCCGTTTTGCGGACCTCAGCCTGTTTGGGTGTGGGGGTGATCCCGCACAAAAAAGCGTGATCGAAGCCAAAGCCGTCCGCCGTGCGCAGGATCGAGCCGACGTTCCACGCCGAGCGCACGTTGTCGACCAGCACGGCCAGTTCGCGGCTATCTTTTCCCTCTCTTTCTTCGTTACTCTCATGCTCGATATCTTTCCTGGACACAGAGAAGGTTTCCCCCAGACACAGCGGACAGCGCTCCCCGAACGGATGTCCCTCCGTCAGCGGATAGCGCAATCCGCACGCGGGGTTTTGACAGACGCGAATCTCGAACGACCGAATGTTCATCGGGTATGATTATACTCACTGTACACAAACCACAGAAAACAGGTCACTGACATGGACGCCTTTCTCCCTCAACCTCCCCGCATTCCTCTTTTATTTCGGCTCGGCATCTGGATCTCCGAGCGCGTGACGGGGCGCGTCATGCTGCCTGCGCGCCTGCTGGCCTGGTATCCCAAGGCCGCCATCGGTTCGGGTGTGCTCGAAGCGCTGGTGGCCCACGATGAGCCAGGCATGGATCGTCGCATGTTGCAACTCATCCGCATGGCGGCCTCGCACGCGGCGGCTTGTCCGTTTTGCATCGATATGAACTCGTATGAGCATCGTCAACATGGAATCACGGACGAGGAAGCGCGCGCCGTTAGGGGAGAGGCGGCCCTCGAAACGGTGCCCAGTCTCGGGGTCCGCGAGCGGCTGGCGATCCAGTATGCGCGGCTGATCTCGCAGACGCCGCTCAAGTTCCATCCCGAGATCGTCGAGCAGGTACGGGCAGCCTTCACAGAACGCGAATTCGTCATCCTTGCCGCGACGGCGGCGCAGGTCAACTACTGGGCGCGGCTGATCCAGGCGCTGGGCATCCCGCCCGCGGGCTTCGGTGACGCATGACTACCATCCTTTTCAATAAGCCCTACGACGTGCTCTCGCAGTTCACCGACGAGGGCACGGGCCATGCCACGCTCAAGGATTACATCCCTGTGCCGAACGTCTATGCTGCGGGGCGGCTCGACCGCGACAGCGAGGGCCTGCTGTTGCTGACCGACGACGGCGGCCTGATCAAACGTCTGACCGACCCGCGGCACCACGTCGAGAAGGCCTACTGGGCGCTGGTGGAGGGCGACCCGACGCCCGAGGCGTTGGCCCGCCTCGAAAGCGGAATCCAACTCAAGGATTACTTCACTCGCCCCGCCAAGGCCCGCCTGATCGCGGACCCGAACCTGCCGCCGCGCCCCAAGCCTGTCACCCCACACGGACCGACTTCCTGGCTGGAGCTGAAATTGCGCGAGGGCAAGAAACGCCAGGTACGCCACATGACCGCCGCTGTGGGACTCTTCACCCTGCGCCTGGTGCGCGCCGCCATCGGTCCGCTCACGCTGGAGGGCCTGGCGGTGGGCGAATGGCGTGAATTAACGCCCGCTGAGATTCGAAAATTGCGCGCCTAGCGCGGGTATAATCTTTTTGATGACCCGAAAACCGCTGTACCTGATCGCGCTGGCCTTCCTGTTTGCGCTGGCCATCAGCCTGTGGCCGCAGGCTGGCTCGGCCCAGCCCGCCCTGCAAAGCGGCTACGACCTGCTGGCGGCCGTCAACTCGTTGCGCGCCTCCAATGGACTGTCGGCTTATGCGGCCAACCCCATCCTGATGCAGATCGCGCAGGCCCAGGCCGATTATCTGGCCGCCACGGGCGGCGCGCCCGGGCATACAGGCCCCGGCGGCACCACCCCGCGTGACCGCGCTGCGGCGGCAGGCTATCCGCTGGGCGTGTATTTCTCCGAGAACTGGCAGAGCGGTTACAACATGACGCCTTCGGGAGCGGTGGCGGCCTGGCAGGGCGACGCGCCGCACTTGAACACCATGCTCTCGCCCAGCCTGGTCGAGGCGGGCGGCGGCGTCAGCAAGTCGGGCAGCACCTACTACTA
>CALLJA010000427.1 GCA_938008865.1 uncultured Anaerolineales bacterium | reverse complement strand
CTCGATGAAATGTATGCTTTTGAAAGTTATCTGCAGGCAAAACATCCATTGAATAACAATGTTAAGCCGAAGATCAGGCAGCAATTACAATTTTTGCGTGATAGAGGCCTGATTGAGTTTGTTGGGCGCGGAAAGTATCGGTTGATAACAAGGTAATAAAAATGTCAAGATATATTGTCCGCCAGTTTGATGAAAGTACGTTTATTGTCATCGACCAAATAGAACAGTGTGAAATCTGTGTTTGTTCGGACTATGACGATAGGGAAGATGCCGAAGAACGGGCAGGGAAAATAGCGAAATTGCTGAATGCCAGCATTTGAACAGAAATCGTAAGGCGCTGGGACTATCATCCCAGTGCCTTCGTTTTAACGGGGATTGTGCGCGGAAAAGGCGGTATGTTTTGGAAAAAACATCGAAATGTTTCTCCCAAAACATCGAAATGTTTTTGTCAAGACTTCTAAATGTTTTCCCAAAAACTTCTAGAAGTTTTTGCAAACCTTCCTTGAGAGGATTCCCCTCCCATCGGGAGCGCCAGTGCTTTACGGGGGGACGCGAGGCGTCGGTTACGGCTCGGGCGTCTCGTGGGGGGCCTTCGAGCGGCGGATGAAGCCCTGTAAACGGGTGGCATCCTTGGGGTCCGCGCCGCCAAAGGAGGTGCGGAACGGCACCGTCCGCCCGTCGAACAGGTCCGCGACCAGGCGGTAGCCCGAACTCGAGTGACCGTCGCTGTCGGTGTGATGGCTGTACTCGGCGCGGATGGCGGTGATGTCGTCGAAGGCGAGTCTCTTCGTGCGGCGGAACAGCAGGTAGCGATACTCCAGCCGCAGCGTGCGCGTGGGGCGGTCCGCGACGATGGTCAGGTTGGGGTAGAGCAGCAGCATCACCAGTCCGCTGACCAGGGCCATGGGGTCGATGATCTGCAACACCAGAATTTTGGGCGGGAAGAAGGCCAGGCTGAGTCCGCCCCACAGGGCAAAGAGCGCGCCTGCGACCCACACGATGAAGAAATCAAAACTTTTGATGACCAGTTGCTGGCTGGGAGCCTTTTCCTGCGTTTCCATGCCGCCTCCAAGACGAAGAGATGAGAATCGGAACGGCCCCATTCTCCGCC
>CALLJA010000426.1 GCA_938008865.1 uncultured Anaerolineales bacterium | reverse complement strand
TACAAGGCGTTCACGCCCTGCTGGAACCTGGCCTGTATCCCCTGCGGCTGGATGCCACCCTGCCCGACGGGACAACACAATCTTATGAACAAATGCTGCTGGTCGTCTCGGGCAACTACCCCGATGACCCATTGCTCTATGTGCCCCCAGACACCATCGACCCAGCCGCCACCGGACCCGAACTGCAACAACTCGAGAACCTGACTGCGCCCGCCAACCCGGATAAACTCTGGACGGGTGATTTCATCTCGCCCGCCATTCAATACGCCGAGTCCACATACTTCACCTCGCGCTACGGCAACCGCCGCACCTATATTGGCCAGGGTACCGAACTAAGCGTGGATGGCTTCCACACCGGGTTGGATTTCGGCGGCGGAACAGGCCTGCCCATCACCGCCCCTGCTGCCGGGCGGGTAGTTTTCGCCGGCTTCTGGACCGTGCGAGGCAATGCCACCATCATCGACCACGGCTGGGGCGTGTACAGCGGATTCTGGCACCAGTCCGAGTTCAGGGTTCAGGCCGGCGATTACGTCGAACAAGGCCAGGTCATCGGCCTGGTGGGCGGCACGGGCCGTATCACAGGGCCGCACCTCCATTGGGAATTGTGGGTTAATGGGATACAAGTGGACCCGCTCGACTGGCTGAGCCAGCCTTATCCCTGATGTTGCACTCCCCTTTCGATTATGCTACACTTTCAAATGCCATGACCTCATTCGTCAACTACCTCAAGCAAAGCGACATCTTCTACCAGTTCACGTCCACCCAATTGGAACTGGTCGCCAATCTGTGCCAGGAGATCGTGTACAACGAAGGCGACGTGATCTTCCCCGAGAACAGCAGCAGCAAGGAATTGTACGTTATCACCCAGGGCGAAGTGGATATCCTGATCAGTTCGGCCATCGTCAGCCCGGCCGGCACGGCTGAAAAAGACACCATCGTATCCAGACTGCGCCGCGGGCAATCTTTCGGCGAGGTGGCATTGGTGGACGAGGGACTGCGTTCAGCTTCGGCGCACGCGGCCCAAAAGGAAACCCGCCTGCTGGTCATCCCGCGCGACAAGTTAATCATGCTGTGCGAGACGTACCCCCAGCTCGGCTTCCGCCTGATGTACAACCTGGCCGCCGACCTGGCCATGAAAATGCGCAATACCGACCTGCGCATCCGCGAGCAGTTGCTGTACAGGCCGCAAAAGAAAAGCGAATGATGTAGACAAATTTACTTGACGGGATGAACGAATTATCGTACCATTGGATTTTAATAATTTAAGATTAGCAAGTGCATCAGAGCCGAGAGAAACTTCCACTATGAAATTTCTCCGGCTTTCTTGTAAGTAGGCTTCACCAACAATTTCGCCGAAAGGAGGTGATGCAGACAACGCCAGCCCTGTCTGCTCGTTTTGATTTGGCCCACACGGGCGAAGTTCACAAACCAAGACCTCGGAGGAGTAAGAAAATGACCAAGCGCTTGCTCGCACTGCTTTCCGTCCTGGTGATCGCCAGCCTGGCGCTCGCCGCCTGCGGCACCCCTGCCGCCACGGAAGCCCCTTCCAACCCGGAACCTGCCGCCACCGAACCCGCGGCCGCAGGCCCCATGGGCACCCTCAAAATTGTGTCCAGCCTGCCCATGACCGGCTCGTCCCTCACCCAGACCCAGACCATCGTCAACGCCATGCAGTTGCGCCTCGAACAGGCCAATTACACTGCCTGTGGCGGCAAGTACACCCTGGAATACGAAGCTTGGGATGACGCCTCTGCCGCGCTCGGCAAATGGGACCCGGCTGTCGAAACCGAAAACGCCAACAAGGCCGCCGCCGACCCGTCCATCGTGGCCTACCTGGGCACGTTCAACTCGGGCGCTGCCAAGCTGTCCATCCCGATCCTGAACGCCGCCGGCCCGCTGACCATGATCTCCCCGGCCAACACCAACCCCGGCCTGACCAAGGCCGACAAGGACCTGCCCGGCGTGACCGACTCCTACTACCCGACCGGCGTCCGCTCCTACTCCCGCGTCGTTGCTGCTGACGACATCCAGGGCAAGGTTGCGGCCAACTTCGTGAAGTCCCTCGGCGCCACCACCGTCTACATCCTGGACGACCAGGAACTGTACGGCAAGGGCGTGGCGGACGTATTCGAAGCCACCGCCAAGGAAATCGGCCTGACCGTGCTCGGCCATGAAGGCATCGACCCGAAGGCCGCCGACTACAAGGCCCTGATGACCAAGATCTCCACCAGCAATGCCGGCGGCCCGCCCGACGCCATCTACGTTGGCATGGTGGTTGATAACAACGCCTCCCAACTCCTCAAAGACAAGGTCGCCATCATGGGCGACAACGAGACCGTCAAGTATGTCGGTCCCGACGGCATCCAGACCCAGGCCTTCATCGACGGCGCAGGGGCGGATGTGGCTGCGGGCGCGTATGCCTCCGTTGCGGGTGTGCCGCTCTCCGAGCTGCCCGCCGCGGGCCAGCAGTTCGTCAAAGACTACGAAGCCAAGTTCGGCGCCCTGACGGAGCCCTACGCCGTCTACGGCTATGAGACCATGAACGTGGCCCTCAAGGCCATCGAGGATGTCTGCGCCGCCGGTGGCGATCCCACCGACCGCGCGGCCGTCAACACCGCGGTCTTCGCCATCAAGAACTTCGACGGCGCACTCGGCACCTGGTCATTCGACGCCAACGGCGACACCAGTCTGACCGACATGACCTTCTACCAGGTCAAGGACGGCGCCTACGTTTCCGTGGGCACCTTCAGATAAGTAACTCCGCACGTCCCCAGGGGCGGCATGGCAACATGCCGCCCCTTATTTTGGCAGCAGACTGAGGAGCGCCATGGAAACCACAAAGAAGAAAATCAACTGGCGAGGACTGGGCACTCTCGCAATTGCTCTTTATATCGTATTCCTGATCGGGCCCATCGCGGGGTTGGACGTCCCTGCCATTGCCGCGGCCATCAAAGCCAACCCGATGCAATTGATCCAATTCCTGATCATCGGCATTTCCAACGGCGCGATCATCGCCATCATCGCGCTGGGATACACCATGGTCTACGGCATCATTGAACTGATCAACTTCGCCCACGGCGATGTATACATGATCGGCGTTTTTACCTCCCTGACCGTTCTATCATTGACCGGAACTCTCGAAAGCAAGGATCCTGCCAGGATTATCTTCGGCCTTATCCTGGCGCTAGTGATTGCCATCGTGGTGGGGGCCACCCTCAACGCCACCATCGAACGACTGGCCTATCGTCGGCTGCGCAATGCCCCGCGTCTGGCGCCGTTGATCTCTGCCATCGGTATGTCTTTTATCATCGAAAATATCGGCCTGATGTGGGCCGCGCAGGCCTGGCTGGTGCCCTCCTTTGGCACGACTGGTGGCGCCTCGCAGAAGGTCTTCCCCGATATGCTGGGGGTGCTGTTTACCAGCATGGGCTGGGACGTCAATCTGCTGGCCTCCTCGGGCCTGGCCCTGCGCTTCACCATCAAGGACTTGATGGTGATCGTGCTGGCTGTCACCCTGATGATCAGCCTGTATCTCTTCGTACAACGCACCCGTCTGGGCAAGGCCATGCGCGCCACCGCCCAAAACCGCGACGCAGCCAAGATGCTCGGCATCGACATCGACTGGGTCATCACAGCCACCTTCCTGATTGGCGGTGGGCTGGCGGGCGCGGCGGGCCTGATGGCTGGCTTGTATAACAATACCGCCTGGTGGTTCATGGGCTTCCGTGCCGGCCTGCAATCCTTCACGGCGGCGGTGCTGGGTGGAATCGGCAATATCACGGGCGCCATGCTGGGCGGCTTCATGATCGGCCTGCTGGCCTCCTTCTCTGACGGTTACCTCAACGCGCGCTGGACCAACGCCTGGGTCTTCGCGGTGCTGGTGCTGATTCTGCTCTTCCGCCCCACCGGCCTGCTCGGTGAACAGACGGGCCAGAAAGCCTAGGAGGTGGTCTCATGAAACATCTCAGAACTGGCGTCACGTTTGGAATCATCGGCGGCTTTTTGACCTTCCTATTCGGGGGCTGGTCGGTGGCCGTGATCGGCAGCCTGATGGGCATCGGCCTGGGACTTGGCCTGGGTGGAAAGTTCGAGCGCAGGGACCCGCTTAAGATCGCATTGACCGTCCTGCCGACCGCGCTCGTGGCGGGCGTCCTGCTGGTGGCCCTGAGCTATTACCAGAACAGCGCCGTGATGGACGCGGTTGGGAAACGTCCCGCCGCCGCTGACATCGTGTTCAAGGCTAATCTGATCGGTTTCCTTGGCGCAGTCCTATTCACCGCCCTGCTGGCTTCCCTGAGCGGCCTGCCCGAAAAGCAGGAGCGCATGGCCAAGTTTGTGCTGTTGGCCCTGCTGGTAATCGTCTTCCCCTTCGTAGACAAGGCCACCGCCCTGCGCTGGACCGCCCAGATCATCTTCGCGCTGATCTTCGTGATCCTTGGCTTGGGCCTGAACATCGTGGTTGGCTATGCGGGCCTACTCGACCTGGGCTACGCGGCCTTCTTTGCCATCGGCGCATATACCACGGGCATCCTGTCTTCGCCCCAGCACGGCATCTACCTCAATTTCTGGCTGGTGATTTGGATCGCCGCCGCCATGGCAGCCGTCTGGGGCCTGATGCTCGGCGCGCCAACCCTACCGTTGCGCGGCGACTACCTCGCCATCGTGACGCTTGGCTTCGGCGAGATCGTGCCTGTGTTGTTCAAGAACCTGATCGACGTGACCATCAAGGAACCGCTCACCTGTTGGATCATCCCGGGCTTCATCCGCCTATTTGGGGCGGAAACGACCATGGCCTGCATCACGCTGGTGGAGCACGCCGACCTGACCGCGGGCGAAAAGGGCATCAGCCCGATTGGACGTCCCATCCTGCCGATCATCGGCGAATTCAAGTCGGCCAATCCGATTCCCTGGTACTTCCTGATCATCGCGATCATCCTGCTTTCAGTCTTCATCATCCGCCGCCTGCGCGACAGCCGTTTGGGCCGCGCATGGATGGCCATCCGCGAAGATGAATTGGCCGCCTCGCAGATGGGCATTGACCCCGTAAAGACCAAGCTGGCTGCTTTCGCCATGGGCGCCACCTTTTCGGGGTTTGCAGGCGCCTTCTACGCCGCCTACATCGCGGGCATTTTCCCGAGCGTGTTCGACTTCAGCGCTTCCATCATGATCCTGTGCGTGGTCATCCTGGGTGGCATCGGCAACATAAACGGCGTGATCGTCGGCGGCCTGGTCATCATGATCGCCGACCGCCTGTTCCTGCCCGCGCTCAAGGACTTCCTGGCCTCCCTGCTGACCCACACTGTGCTGCCCTCCATCAGCGACCCCGTGGTGCAACTGGCCGTCAAGGACAATGCCAACCCGATCTTGTACCGCTTCCTGCTCTTCGGCCTGACGCTGGTCATCATGATGGCGGTCCGCCCTGAAGGCCTGATCCCCAACGCGCAGGTGCGCGCCGAGATGCACGCAGACGAGGAACTCGCTGCGCCCGCAAAGGCGGAAGGATAGGAGGCTGACATGAACTTCTTCGACGCAAAAGCCATCACCATGGTCTTCGGCGGCCTGACCGCCGTCAACAAGGTTGACTTCACTATGGAACAGGGCATGATCGCCTCGGTGATCGGTCCGAACGGCGCGGGCAAGACCACCTTCTTCAATACCATCACCCGCGTCTATACTCCCACCAGCGGCGAGATGACCTTCGACGGCCACAGCCTGGCGGGCCTTAAGTCCTTCCAGGTGACCTCGCTGGGCATCGCCCGCACCTTCCAGAACATCCGCCTATTCGCGAACATGTCGGCCATCGAGAACGTGTTGGTCGGCGAGCACTGCCGCCTGACCTCGAACCTGGTCGGCCAGATCCTGCGCACACCCGCCACCATGAAAGAGGAAGCCGAGGCCCGCGCCCGCGCGCTGGACTTGCTCGAATACGTTGGGTTGAAGCGCGGCGATGCGAACGTGACTGCCAAGAACCTGCCCTACGGCCTCCAGCGCCGTCTCGAGATCGCGCGCGCCCTGGCGAGCAAGCCCAAGCTGCTCCTGCTCGACGAGCCAACTGCGGGTATGAATCCCAACGAGACCATCGACCTGACCAATTTCATCCAGCGCCTGCGCAAGGAATTGAATCTGACCATCCTGCTGATCGAGCATCACATGCGCGTGGTCATGGCCATCTCCGACCGCGTCTCGGTGCTGGATTACGGCGAGAAGATCGCCGAAGGCTCCCCCGCCGAGGTCCAGAAGAACGAGCGCGTGATCGAGGCCTACCTGGGTAAGGGTACGGCCACCAAATAAGAGGCGAGGATCCCAATGCTTGAACTAAAAGATGTCCATACCTACTACGGCAACATCCACGCCTTGAAAGGCATCTCGCTGACCGTCAACGACGGCGAGATCGTCACCCTGATCGGCTCGAACGGGGCGGGCAAGAGCACCACCCTGCGCACCATTCAGGGCCTCAACAAACCGCGCTCAGGCTCGGTCGTGCTGGACGGTGTCGAACTGCACAAGCTGCCCGCCCACCAGATTGCCGCGCTGGGCGTGGCGCAAAGCCCCGAAGGTCGCATGATCTTCCCGCGCATGACCGTGCTCGAAAACCTGGAAATGGGAGCCTACGTCCGCAAGGACCGCACGGGCTTCAATGAGGACCTCGACCACGTCTTCAAACTCTTTCCGCGCCTGAAGGAACGCATCAACCAGAAGGGCGGCACGCTCTCGGGCGGCGAACAGCAGATGCTTGCCATGGGCCGCGCCCTGATGGCCAAGCCCAAGATCCTGCTGCTAGACGAACCCTCGATGGGCCTCGCGCCCTTGCTGGTGGAGTTGATCTTCGAGATCATCCAGGAGATCAACAAGGAAGGTACCACTGTTTTGCTGGTGGAGCAGAATGCGCTCATGGCGCTGTCCATCGCCCACCGCGGATACGTCCTCCAAACGGGCGAAATCATCCTGAGCGACAACGCCCAAAGCCTGAAGAACAACGAGATGGTGCAAAAATCCTATCTCGGCGTGGAATGAACCCGGCCGTTACATCCAGCGCAACAACGAACCCGTTTTCCGCCCCGCGTGAAAACGGGTTCGTTTATAAATTTAGGCTCTTCTGTTTTTAACGGGAAAGAGCCTCACCACAAAGTACACAAGGAAGTAAAAAAACCTTGATCGCCCGCATTTTTTCCTTTGTGACCGTC
>CALLJA010000425.1 GCA_938008865.1 uncultured Anaerolineales bacterium | reverse complement strand
TGCACTCCGAGAACGCCGTCATGAGCGTGACACGCGATGCGTACAAGCCGCATGAGAGCAGGGGCACGCGGATCATTCCTTTCGAAGAGAAATTCTTTGAAGCTTTCGATGCGTTGCACATGGCCGTCTTTCCGGGCACCTATTTCACCGCCCGCCAGATCGCGGACAAGCTCAACGAGACGCATCAACTCTTGTTGGCCATGGATGGGGACCGCCTGCTTGGCTATCACTTCGGCAAGATCGACCCTGCAGCCGAGTCGGGCTACGTGGACTTCATCGGCACCGATGAATCGGCCCGCGGGCGCGGCATCGGCGCGGACCTGCTGACCGCGGGCCTCGACTGGATGTTTTCCACACCCACCACACGAAAGGTCAGCCTGACCGTCAACGCGGACAATCAGATCGCGCGTGGCTTGTATGAGAAATTCGGCTTCATCACCGAGCGGGTCATGCGCGGCTATCGCAAGGAAGTGGAGTAAAAATGGGCCTAGCCGTGAACGTGGCCGTATTGCATGAGAACAAAATCCTTCTCACCCAGCGTGAAGATTTTGAAACCTGGATCCTGCCCAGCGGCGGCGTGGAAGAAGGCGAAAGTCTGGCCCAGGCCGCCATCCGCGAAACAAAGGAGGAAACAGGCCTGGACGTGGAGTTGACTCGGCTGGTGGGCGTCTACTCCCGCCTTGGCAGTCTCTCGCCAGGCTACATGGTGCTGTTTGCCGCCAGACCGATCGGCGGAGAAATCCAATGCCAGCCGGGCGAGACCATTGCCGTTGAATGGTTCGACTTCGACCAGCTTCCCAGTCCGCTTTCAGCAGGGCATAAGCGCCGTATCGCTGACGCCATCTCAGGCGTCAGCGGCGTGGTCGTATTACAGGAGATCAACCTGCCTGAGTTCCCCACGAGAACAAGCCGTGAGCAGTTGGTGGAAATGCGTGACCGCTCGGGGCTATCGCGGCAGGAATTCTATGTGAAGTTGATGGAACACGCTGAATATAGAGAAACTGTTGAGTTGTAAAGAATGAACATTGGATTGTTTACCCTTTCCTTTGCAATCTTTATTTATATTTCCATACTCATTCGTGAGATCTGGTTTGCGCCGAAAAAATATGCAAAGAGAATTGATGCCTATCGAAATTTCATGAATTGGCTGTCTGGATTCTCGTATCAGGCCAATGGATATGTAGACTGGCCTTTTGTAAAATTGATGTCGATCTTTATGTTAATTCTGGCCGTACTGGGAATGATCGTTTCGTTTACGGGTCCTCTTCCATGGTGAGAATATGATGTCTCAAAAACATACCATTACCGCCATCATCCAACACGCAGACGAGGGCGGCGGCGCGTACATGGAAATCCCCTTTGATGTAGAATCGGCTTTCGGCTCGAAGCGGCCCAAGGTCAAGGCGCTAATCGAGGGCGTGGAATATCGCGGCACATTGGTCCGCACACCTGTACTTGCGCCAGGTGCAAGTGTGGGAACGGAATGTCACATCCTGGACATCCGCAAGGAGATCCGCGAGCAGGTCGGCAAATGAAAAAACACTTGAGGCTGATATTCACTATTTCGGTTGCTATAATTTCCTTGTTTCCGTTTACATTTGCGTCGGCAAACTCCCTACCACCTCCATCTGAACTATGGTTTACTTTCGATTTCAAGAATGGCGAGCCTATATCTGTAGAGAGCTTTACTCTTGTTTTATGTACAGATGAGCAATGTTCCTATTCCATTGCTGTAACCCAAGTGCCAAACTCTGCGGGTATGCCCTATGCAAATGAATTGTATTGTTACGACAATTGGTGCAAATGGAGAATGTACCCACCTGGCGATTCGTATTCCGTATTGCCTGATGTAAAGGTGCAGCGTTCGTGGAATTTCAACGATGCAAATTACTTTCAAGTAGATATACAGTTCTCCGATAGGATACAAAAAAGCAATATTCTCTATGGGTTTCCAGGAGGGTATGGCGCAGAGGCGCATTTCAACATTTCACTAAATGACGGCAACTTACTCTTAATTCGGGATAAAAATTTTCACGAGCCTTTTCTTTCAGGAAAATTCAGATCTTTCCTGCTTACCCTGTTGGTTGAACCTTTGGTATTCTCGATTCTGATGTGGTTGTGGAAGCGAGAGAATTTCCGAGCCGTTATTAACTACTGTCTTTTATCTCTTCTGGCGAATGGAATTTCCTACCCAATGCTTTGGGGCTTCTTTCCTTCGATAACCGCCCATCATTATGAAAGAGTAGAAACGACTGGGGCACTTTACCTGATCGGTGGTTTAACAGTCTCAGCACTTCTGATGCTTTCTGTATATTTCAAGGGAACTGTTCGCAAAGGATTGAGAGGCTTTGCCATCATCCTTGTTCCATTTCTTTGTTTCTTGATATTTGTCACTTCGTTTCGCTATGGCGTTTATCCAGAACCAATTGCTCCTGCTGGGATTCCTATTTCCTCAGCGATCATGTTGATCGAAGTGTTTGCAGTTGTTTTTGAAAGCATGTTCATTTATTTTATTAGTCAAAAGAGAATTCCCTTGATAATAGCATTCATCGGTTGCGTGCTCGCGAACGCGGCAAGTTTCGGCTTAGGCCTCATTTTGCTTTGAATAAAGAGCGCGTGGTCGAGGTCCCACCTGAACTGGCGGTGGAACTGAAAAAGGACAAGGCCGCCACCGCTTTCTTTGGTAAACTATCCCTCTCTTAAACTTTGAAACAAGGCAAACAGCCCCATTGATGTACGACTCCATCCGCTCCCTCCTCTTTCGGCTCGACCCCGAGCAGGCCCACGAACTGACCCTGCGCGCCATCCGTCTGGCGGGACAGGTGCGCCCTGTCGGCTGGCTGCTTTCGCAGATTTTCAAGGCGCCCGACAAACCCATAGAGGTCTTTGGGCTGCGCTTCAGGAATCCCGTGGGGCTGGCGGCGGGTTACGACAAGGACGGCGTCGCCATCCACGGATTGGATACGCTCGGCTTTGGCCACATCGAGATTGGCACGGTCACGCCGCTGCCACAGAGCGGAAACCCCAAACCGCGTGTCTTCCGTCTGGTGGAGGATGAGGCCGTCATCAACCGCATGGGATTCCCCAGCCGCGGCACCGAATTCATGCAGACCCAGCTCGACCCCGACCTGCGCGTCGGCTTCGTGGAGCGGACCTTCGGCTTTCGTCCACGTTTTTATGTGGCATACCGTCGGCCCACAGCGGCAGTGCTGGGCGTGAACCTCGGCAAGAACAAGAGCACGCCCAACGAGGAAGCCGTCTACGATTACGTGTCGTTGCTCCAAAATTATTCACGGCTGGCAGGCTATCTGACCATCAACGTCAGTTCACCCAACACGGTGGGATTGCGCCAGTTGCAGGGACGCGACGCGCTCGAGTCGCTGCTGACTCATCTGCACGAACAGCGACTGCTGGAAGAAACACGTTGGGAAAAGCGCCTGCCACTGCTGGTCAAGCTCGCGCCTGATCTGACATCCCAGGAGTTGGACGACGCCCTGGACGCGATCCTGAACACTCACATGGACGGCGTCATCGTCACCAACACGACGCTGGCCCGCGAGGGATTGCGCTCCAGCCAGGGCGGCGAAAGCGGCGGCTTAAGCGGAGCCCCGCTCAGGGTCCGCAGTGAAGAGGTGCTGGCACAGGTTGTCAAACGGCTGGACGGCCGTCTGCCTGTCGTCAGCGTCGGCGGAATCATGCATCCCGACGATGCAAAACGCCGCCTCGACATGGGGGCGGCGCTGGTGCAGGTCTACACGGGATTGATCTATCGCGGACCTGGGTTGGTGAAGGAGATTGTGAAGTC
>CALLJA010000424.1 GCA_938008865.1 uncultured Anaerolineales bacterium | reverse complement strand
GGCGGGGAAAAGGGCAAGGAACACCGCCAGTTGATTCATGATGTCCGCCTCAAGGCGGGCATGGTCTTCCAGGACTTCAACCTGTTTCCGCACATGAGCGTGCTCGAGAACGCCATCGAGGGCCCCGTCATCGTCAAAGGCATGGACCGCGCCAAAGCCATCGAACTGGCCGAGTACAACCTCAACAACGTGGACATGCTCTGGAAGAAGGACGAATATCCCAACCGTCTCTCGGGCGGGCAGAAACAGCGCGTGGCCATCGCCCGCGCCCTGACCATGGAACCGCGCGTGATGCTCTTCGATGAGCCCACCTCCGCCCTCGACCCCGAGTTGATCGGCGAGGTGCTCACCGTGATGAAGAAGGTCGCCCAGGAAGGCATGACCATGCTGGTGGTCACCCACGAGATGGGCTTTGCCAAAGAAGTGGCCGACCGCGTGGTGGTCATGGCCGAGGGTGAGATCATCGAGCAGGCCACGCCCGAAGAATTGTTCGAGAACCCGCAGGATATGCGCACCCGCGCCCTGATCGACCGCTACCGCACGGGGAGCAGTTGATGTCCCTCGCCATTGTCCGCCAGGTCAGCGCGCGCTTCGCCGAGTGCGAGTTGACCCACATCCAGCGCGAACCCATCGACCTGCTCAAGGCCCGCGCCCAACACGCGGAATACGTCCGCGCCTTGAAGAGCCTGGGTTGCCACGTGGTGGAACTCCCCGCCGAAGACGACCTGCCCGATTCGGTCTTCGTCGAGGATGCGGCCTTCATCCTGCCCGAGGCGGCCGTCATCACCCGCCCTGGGGCCGACTCGCGCAAACCCGAGACCGTCTCCATCGCCGACGCCTTGCGCCCGCACCGTGACCTGCTCTTCGTGCGCGAGCCTGCCACCGTCGACGGCGGCGACGTGCTGGTGCTGGACCGAAACATCTACGTCGGCCTGTCCTCGCGTACCAACGCGGAAGCCGTCCAGCAGTTGCAGTCCATGCTGGCGAAATTCGGCTACCAGGTCCACGGACTGCGAGTCGGGGACTTCCTGCACCTGAAGAGCGCCGTCACCCGCCTGGACTCGGATACCCTGCTGGTCAATCCCGCCTGGGTCGACCCCGCCGCCTTTGACGGCTTCCAGGTCGTCGAGGTGGCCCCGTCCGAGCCGACGGCGGCCAATATCCTGGTCGTCAACGGCTCGGGCATCTATCCCGACGCCTTCCCCCAGACGCAGGCGCGCATCCAGGCGCACGGGACCAGGCTCCTCACGTTGGACGTCTCCGAGATCGCCAAGGCCGAAGGCGCGGTCACTTGTTGCAGTTTGATATTGGCATGAATGTCGTTGCGAGGGCTGGCAGTTGAGTAGGGCGAGTGCTTTTTTCGCCCGTATCGAAACTCAGCCCAAAGCAACCTCCTGTAAATTCAAGAATTTCCTTTTCATGGGAGGTTGCTGCGCATGCTCGCAACGACATGCTGTAAACTGAATCAAAAAATCCCCGTAAGAGCGGGGATTTTTTACTGCTTTTGAGGGGTCGCAGTCGTTCGTTGTGTGCGCTGGAGAGGACTTGAACCTCCACGCCTGTTAAGGCACATGGCCCTCAACCATGCCTGTCTGCCAATTCCAGCACCAGCGCAAGCAGGCCGTATTATAATCGGGATGCTTTTCTTGTCAAGCAATATCGTAGTGACGACTTACGTCGTCACTACCTACATATAAGGAGCAATCATGACCCGAATTGTTGTGGACGCCATGGGCAGCGACGAGTTCCCCGTGCCCGATGTGCAAGGCGCGGTGATGGCCGCCCGCGAGTACGGCGTGGAGATCATCCTGGTCGGCGATGAGGCCAAAGTCAGGCCCGCGCTGGAAGCCGCCAACCCTGGCAGCCTGCCCATCCGCATCGTGCATGCCCCCGAGATGCTGACCATGAACGACAAGGGCGAGGACCTGGCCTTCAAGGCCCGCCACAAGGACGCCCAGAACTCGATGGCCGTCGGCCTCGACCTGGTCAAGAAGGGCGAAGCGGATGCCTTCGTCACGGCGGGCAACACGGGCGCGGCCATGGTCACGGCCCTCTTCCGCCTGGGACGCATCCGCGGCGTGGAGCGCCCCGCGCTGGCGCCCGTCTTCCCGACCGCCACGGGCTCATGCGTGGTGCTCGATATCGGCGCCAACCCCGACTGCGAAGCGGTCCACCTCTATCAGTTCGGCATCATGGGCAGCATCTACGCGGAAAAAGTGCGCGGCGTGAAGAATCCCAAGGTGGGCCTGGTCTCGAACGGCGAAGAGGAAGGCAAGGGCAACCACCTCGTCAAGGAAGCCACGCCGCTCTTCAAGGCCTCCAAACTCAACTACTTCGGCAACGTCGAGGGCAAGGAGGTCATCGGCGGCAAAGTGGACGTGGCCGTCACCGACGGTTTCGTGGGCAACGTCATGCTCAAGACCTCCGAGGCGGTGGCCAAACTGATCGTGGATAAGATCAAATCGGCCATCAAGAACGGCGGTCCGCTGGCGCTGCTCGGCGGCGCGCTGGTCAAGCCCGCGCTCAATCAGATCAAGAAACTGCTCGACCCCAGCGAGGAAGGCGCCGCCCCGCTGCTGGGCGTCAACGGCCTGGTCTTCATCGGCCACGGCCGCTCGGACGCCTTCGCCATCAAGAACGCCGTCCGCGTGGCAAAGAACGCTGTCGACGCCAAAGTGCTGGACGCCATGAAATCGGCCATCGAAGAAAGCCTCAAAAAATAGGAAAAGGAAATCGGAGTCCAAAGTCTCCTGGCTTTGGAAACTTCACTGAACCCTCATGAAGATCATCAAAAACGATAAATTGATCGAACGCAATGCCAAGATCAGCAATTACCTGTCCATCGCCAGTCTGCTGGTCCTGGCGGCGGTTGCATATTTCGCGTACCAGACCCTCAGCAATCCCTCTGCCGCCACCCTGCAAAGCCAGTACATCCTGATCGGACTGGTGGTCGTGTCCATGTTCCTGACCAGCATCGGCAACCAGATGAGCAAGAATTACGGCCGCTCGCCGCGCCCCGACGAGAAGATCGACGCCGCCCTCAAGGGCCTGCCTGGCGAGACCAGCGTGTATCACTACACCACACCCGCCTCGCACCTGCTGGTCGGGCCTGCGGGCATCTGGGTGATCGTCGCCTCCACCGCCCTCGGCAAGGTCGGCTACTCGAAGAACCGCTGGCGCATCAGCGGCGGCGGATTTGCCCAAAACTACCTGCGCTTCTTCGGCCAGGAAGGCGTCGGCCGCCCCGACGTGGAAGCCGACGCGGACGTCAAGTCGCTGCGCAAGGAATTTGCCAAACACATGGACGTGGAGCAGATTCCGCCCATCTCGGCCGTGCTGGTCTTCACCGACGAGAACGTCGAGCTGGACCTGGCCGATGCGCCCATACCCGCCATGAAGGTCAAACAGATCAAAGACTTCATGCGCCAGAAGGCCAGGGAAAAA
>CALLJA010000423.1 GCA_938008865.1 uncultured Anaerolineales bacterium | reverse complement strand
CCACATCAATGCCTGCTTCCATCACCTGAGTCGAAATTACACGGCAGGGTTGTTTTTCTTTCAGTCGCGCCCGTACTTCCTCTAAAACCTGCTTGCGGTGCATGGGGCACATCAACGTGGAAAGGTGGTAACTTCCCTCGTCGTCCTTCAATTCATCGAACAGCCCTTTGGCGTGCCTGCGGGTGTTGACGATGCACAAGGTTTGCGGGTGTCCCTTTATCTTTTTCAATAAGTCTGCGTCGGGCATTCTGCCGAGGTTGGTCACTTGTACCCGTTTGTAAAAATCGAATAAGGCTTGCGGGTCGGGCGCGAGTTCGGTAAAGGTCACATTAGGCAGACGTTGATTCAATGCGGGCTGGGTCGCCGTGCAAAAGACCGCGCTTGCGCCGTAATTTGTCACCAGTTCCTTGACCGCCAACATACACGGGTCTAAAAATTCTCGCGGCAGCATTTGGGCTTCGTCGAAAATAATGACACTCTTCGCCATGTTGTGCAATTTGCGGCAGCGCGATGATTTATTGGCAAACAACGACTCAAAGAATTGCACATTGGTTGTAACTACAATCGGAATATCCCAATTTTCCGAAGCGAGTTTCAACTTGTCCAAGGTGTCTTTGGTCTGGTCGTCGGCGTCTTCTGAGTTTTTCTTATCCCCTTTCTTCCAATCGAAGTTGGAGTGATGTTCCAGAATATTTTCCGCGCCTAAATATTCTTTGAACACGCCCGCGTTTTGCTCGATGATGCTGGTGAAGGGGATGACGTAAATCACGCGTTTCAGGCCGTGACGTTTGGCATGGTTCAGCGCAAATGACATTGAAGCCAAAGTCTTGCCGCCGCCTGTGGGAATGGTCAGCGTGAAAAAACCTTGTTCAAGTTCCGCGCCTTTTTTGCAGGCGTTCAGAGTTTCGGTGCGCTTTTGGTTGATTGCGCCCTGCGGATTATCGAATTTTTGCATGGCGATATTGAACGTCTCGCAAAGTTCCTCGATGCTTGCATGTCCGCCGCGCTCTTTCTCTCCTTGAATGAAGGTTTCTGTTTCCTGAAAGTCCGCATCCACCAACGCGGAATAAATCATGCGCGTCATAAAGGCAAACGAAAATTCAGGGCGCTGTTTATCAGGTTTGATTTTTACATGAGCGGGCAGGCTTAAATCTGCGGATGTGATTTCGGATTTGTATGCGCTGTAATCCTTCAATGCCTTTTTATCAACACGCGCAAGCAAGGTTCCATCACCGTCCACATCGGTTGAAGAACCATAATCAGGAAGTCCCGTATGGTGTCCTGCAATACAATAAGCCAGCAGATCTGCCAGCATTTTTTGATTCTTGTCGTTGTCAAATAGAGCGCGAATTTCTTTTGCGCCAGCGGTGGCATGGTCGACTTTTGGCCCCGAACCATCCAGTCGTTTTTGAAATTCTTTCGAGTATTTTCCCAAATCGTGCATTAATGCCGCTGCCCGCGCCAACTCTGAAACGCCAGCGTCCGCCCCAAAACCAGCGGCTAATTTTGCCGTGTTGGTCAAGTGATCTTTGAGTGTTTGCCAGTTCGATTTATCTTCCCCCTTGCGGGAATGGGCATAATATTTCAGGGTCATCTCCACCACCTGATACAACTCCGCCAAATCCCGCGCCTCGCGGGTCAACGCCTCTCGCAACTCCTTCGGCTCCAGCACCTCGCAATCTGCGCCCCAGCCGCGCACCCAGGGCAGCATCTCGCGCGGCTCGGCCACTTCCGCGCTCCAGATACAGCCGCCATCTTCGGCATCCTCCACGCTCTCCAGCGGATGCCAGATGCTTTCCCGCACGCGGCGGGTTACAGCGGGGGAGAAGCGCAATCTTACGAGGACGGGGTCTTTGTCTCCAAACCAGATGCCCCAGGCATGTTTCAATAATTGTTCGTCATCGAAGGCCTCGGGGATCTCGAAGGTTTCGCCCGAAAGGAACGCCGAAAGGATGCGCTCCATCTTGAAGGCGAAGATTTTGTCGTTGAAGTCGCTGCGGGCAATTACATACACGCTGTCGCTCCAAATGGACGGTTCGATCAGGTACGGGCTGATGGTGTGGCGGGTAAGGCCTTCATGACCCAGCGCCTGATACTCGATGCGGACTTTTCTTTGTTCCACCCAGGCTTGGGCAACCGTTTCGATGATCTTGATCTTGTCAGGATTCTTTTCCTGTTTCAGCAAAAGGTTTGCCGATCTGAGCAGGCGTTCGGTCATCGGCTGGCGCAGGCTGGCGGCCAGTTTCTCTACCGCATTGGCGGCGTGCGGGGAATGAAAGCGCGTCTGCCGCGAAGTCCTCCGCGCTGATAGATATAGGGTCAGCGCCTCATGCAGATTGACCTTGATTTCTGAAATTAATTTGGACTTTGGAATATAGTATCGCCCTTCGCCGTCCTTTTCGAATGGGTAGTTGTTCTCGCCCGTCGCCAATTCTCGGCGGTCGCGAAAGACGATGGTTCGATCCACGCCCAGCCGTTCGGCCATTTCGATGTCCGAATAGGCGCGTTGGACGTACAGGCGCTTCATTTCTTCCAGGCGTTCTGCTTTGGTTTTTCCGCTCATACCTACTCCCTGCAACCCGTTCTCACAAATTTATCCGTCGAGAATGTCCCGCAGGTTCCCCTGGGTTGATAACCTGCGGGACGGGGGATGGGCGCTGGTTGCATCGGTCTGCAACAGCATAGCACGCCGCCCCGCTGAATTCTGCAACGTTTTTACGGCGTTGCAGCCCTTTTCTACCGTACATCGCATCGGGACAGATCGCTCCCCAAAGGGGATGCTGTGCGAGCCGCCACTCTCCCTGACGCCAGCCGTCAGGGCAGGTGTGCCTTTGGGCGGCGCGGCAGCTTCATTCTGATTTGGAAATTCTCTAAAAGCGGGAGGTTGCTTCGGGCTGCCACCCTCGCAACGATTGGGTGCGGTAGAGAATGCAGCGCTATTTGTTTGGCTATCGAGATTTCTTGAACGGCCATAGGCCTCCCTTGTCGTCCTCGCTGAGGTGAAGACCCTTGTCTTCGAGCGCGGGCAGCGAACGCGTTACCTCGCTGCGATTCAGTCCCAACAGGCGGGCGATAAAGCCAGCCTTTTTTCCTGGATGTTCCTGCACAATATTATAAATGGTTTCGAGCCTTTTTTCGGTGATTTTGCGGGCCATGCCTGCCTCCGTGGAGTGGATTTTCCCCACTGTACGGGAGGCATGTTGCAGGTATTGCAACATCAGGCGTTTTTTCCTTCGGTGCAGGGACCAGGCCCCAAAGCCTGTCAGCCTTGGGGCCTGGCCTTTTTAATTCGTTACGTCGTCTGCGCCATCAACTGGCCGCTGTGCCCGGGCAGGTCCCAGGCCGTGGCCAGCACCTGGGTCGCGCCGCTGGCCTGCGCGCGGGTCGTGTAGGTCCACCACGATTCGTCCGCCGCCTGCGCGGGGCCCTGCTCCAGCACCGTCCCCTGCGCGTCGCGCAGCGCCACCTCCACCCGCTCCACCTTCACGTCGTCCAGCGCCCGCACGCGGATCACCTGCCCCGCCTGGCCGTCCCACTCGCTCAGGTCCACTTCCTTCACCTCGGGCGGGCTGAACCAGTCGGCCACCGCGATGTTGTACGCGTTCTGCGGCGTGCGTTCCGCCTTGCGGATGTACACTTCCAGGTCCTTGGCGCCCTTGGCGTACAGGGCCGCCTCGCGGAAGGCCTCCTGGTGGTCGGCCTGCGCCTGGCTGAAGGCGCGGCCCTCCTTGAAGACCGGCCGCGAACTGACGATCGTGCGCCCCGCCTTGTCCGTGCGCATCAGGAACTGGTCGCCCAGCAGGCCCGTCAGGCCCTGCATGGCCATATTCTTGCGAACCCTTGCCATTGTGATACTCCTTTTCGTCGGATGCTCTCTTGCGCGCATGCCAGCCCCATCTTGCTCTGCGCTGGCGGATGCCCCTCCTCAGGCTTGTTCGCCTGCGGCCATCCCGTCTCGAGTCCGATATCCAACCTGCGTTGCGGCTATTCCAGGGTTTCTCCCTTTCTGGAGGATCATGCTGCGCATCACGGCCCTCCTGTTCGATTGAGCATGAGGGCATTGTAACGGGCCTCTCGAGCTCCATGCTTTGCATTTTTGAAAATTCGATATAGCCGCCGCCTGACAGTTTTGTTATTTTTGGTAAATCACGGGGTGGATGTCATTGCGAGGCGGTGGACTTCCGCCGAAGCAATCTCATCGCAAGAGGGCAAAAAGATATGGTCCTCCCGTTTCTGGCGGGACATATCCACGAATAACGCCGATTTTGGCGGGCGAATTCTGCGCAATCTGTGAAATCTGTGGATGATCTTTGCTTTTTCCCGTTAAGTATGGGAGCGCCAAAAATACTTGGGAATTGGGAGATTGCTTCGCTTTGCCCGCAGCGACATTTGGCGATTTGCTGGGCTTGGCCCTTTGGGAGATTAAGGGGGGTGAAAAAACGCCCTGCTGCACAGGGCGCACAGGCCGCGGGGTTTTCGAAGATGTTTCTCTGCGAACGCTGTGGTGAAAATGCTGTCACCCCGCCAACAGCCAGAGCGCCGTGATTCGGCCCCAAAATGCCCCTTCCGCCCGCGGTTCTATATCCATCCTATATCGATCCTATATCGATCCTATATCCATCCTATATCCATCCTATATCGATCCTATATCCATCCTATATCGCCGACCCTGGCAGGGCGCGCCCCCCAGGCTGGCCCAGGCAGGGCGGGCGGGCTGGCGCGGCTGGGTATAATCCCCGTCATGTCTTCCCTCCGCTCTCACTTCCTGCTCGACCCCACGGTCACCTTCCTCAACCACGGCTCCTTTGGGGCCACGCCCAAACCCGTCTTCCGCGAGTATCAGCGCTGGCAGCGCGAGTTGGAACGCCAGCCCGTCGAGTTCCTCGGCCGCCGCTGCACGGGCTTGATGCGGTCCGCCCGCGCCGAATTGGCCGATTACCTCGGCACCCAGGCCGAGCGCCTGGTCTTCACCCAGAACGTGACCATCGCCCTCAACATCGTGGCCCGCTCGCTCGACCTCGGTCCCGGCGACGAAGTCCTCGCCAGCGACCACGAGTACGGCGCGCTCGACCGCACCTGGCGCTTCCTCTCCAAAGCGCGCGGCTTCACCTACATCAACCAGCCCATCCCCATGCCGCTCGCCAGCGCCGCCGACTTCGAGGCCGCTTTCTGGCGCGGCGTCGGCCCGCGCACGCGCGTCATCTTCCTCAGCCACATCACCAGTCCCACCGCGCTGCTCTTTCCCATCCAGGGCCTCCTGCGCCGCGCGCGCCAGGCGGGCATCCTCACCATCGTGGATGGCGCCCACGCCCCGGGCCAATTGCCGCTCGCGCTCGATGCCCTCGGCGCGGATTTCTACGGCGGCAACCTGCACAAGTGGCTGTGCGCCCCCAAGGGCGCGGGCTTCCTCTACGCCCGCCCCGAGGTCCAGGCCCTGCTCGAGCCGCTGGTCGTCTCCTGGGGCTACGAATCCGAGACCCCCAGCGGCTCGCAGTTCGTAGACCATCACGAGTGGTGGGGCACGCGCGACCTCTCCGCCTTCCTGTCCGTGCCCGCCGCCATCGAGTTCCAGCGCCAGCACCATTGGGACGAGGTGCGGGCGGCCTGCCACGCACTGGCCGTCGACTCCCAGCGCCGCCTGTGCGCCCAAACGGGACTCGCCCCCCTGCATGCCGACGGCGGGGACTGGTTCCGCCAAATGTTCGCCGCCCCGCTGCCAGCCGATACCGACATCGCCGCCCTCAAGGCGCGCCTGTACGACGAATTCCGCATCGAAGTCCCGCTCATTGCCTGGAACGGAAACAAACTGGTGCGCGTCTCTATCCAGACCTATAACTCGCGCCGCGACGTGACCCGCCTGCTGCGCGCCCTCGAAATTTGCCTGTGACCTTTTTATGCGAATATGCAACATAGACATGTCATTGCGAGGAGCGTCAGCGGCGAAGCAATCCCCGAAATGCAAAACCTGGCTTAATTGCATTCAAGGTTATACTTTCCATCCCGTCCCCGCCGCATTTCACTCTCACCGCTCCTGGAGGTTTGCATGAAACTGCTCCGTCCCCTGTCCCTGCTGGCCGCCCTGGCCCTGTTGCTCTCGGCCTGTGGTCCGCAAGCCACCCCCGCCAATTCTGGTGACCTGCTCCTGACCGAAGGCGTCAATACCATCGTGGCCTCCTACTTCGGCACGCAGACCGCCGCCGCCCCCACCGCCACCATCGCTGTGCCGCCTTCCGTCACACCCCTCCCGTCCGCCACGCTCCAGCCCCTGCCCACTGCGCCGCTGGTCACGCCCACCTTTACCTTCGTGTACTACACCCTCACCGCCACGCCCTACACCGTCACGCCCACGGGCACCTTCTACACCGCCACCACCAACGCGGGCACCCTGGCCTATGGCTGCAAGAACCTGCTGCTCATCGCCGACGTCAACTACCCCAGCGGCACCACCGTCAAGCCGGGCCAGAACTTCACCAAGACCTGGAAGGTCTCCAACAACGGCACCTGCCAGTGGGACTACGTCTTCTCGCTGACCCAGATCAGCGGCTCGGATTTCGACGCGCCTGGCAAGAAACTCGGCAAGGTGGTCGGCGTCAACGACTGGACCGAGATCTCGCTCAACCTGGATGCGCCCAACAAGGAAGGCACCTACACGGCCTACTGGCGCATGTCCGACGGCGAAGGCCACCTCTTCGGGTCCACGCTGGGCGTCACCGTGCGCGTCAGCAAGAACGCCTACCCGTAGGCGGCGCGCGTCCGCGCCCCGCAAAGACGCCCCCTCAG
>CALLJA010000422.1 GCA_938008865.1 uncultured Anaerolineales bacterium | reverse complement strand
ACCAAAGGAAACTCATGGCAACAAAATTAAAATTACTTCCCTACAAAGAATACAAAGGGGTCCAGAAGATCTATTCGGTCATTTTCTATTATCTACCCGTCATCGGCAGCATGTACCGCCGCCGCGTGGAGTTGTGCCTGGCTGAATGCAAAGGCGGCGGGGATATCCTCGAAGTGGGATTCGGCAGCGGGCTGACCTTCCTCAACCTCAACGACATGTACAAGCAAATCCACGGCCTCGACCTGACCTGCGACGTGAACGTGGTCAAGGAAGTCTTCGCCGCGCGCGGTGTCCATCCTGAGCTGCGCAACGGCGACGTGCTGCACATGCCCTACGCCGACAACCAGTTCGACACCGTGCTGTTGATCAGCATCCTCGAACACCTTAAGCCGCATGAGTTGGCGCAGGCTTTTACCGAGATCAAGCGCGTGCTCAAACCAGGCGGGCAGGTGGTGTACGGCGTGCCCGTCGAGCGGCCGTTCATGGTCTTCGTCTTCCGCCTGCTCGGATACAACATCCGCGAGCATCACTTCTCGACCGAAGTCGAAGTGGCGCAAGCCGCAGAAAAGGTCTTCCAGAAGAATTCCGTCAAGACCATGAAGGCCTTCCCGTCCTTCATCGGCAACGTGTATGAGATCGGCAATTTCACCAAAGCCTGAGATGAGCATCGATCTGCACAGGGACCTGATCGACAAGAATTACGCATTGTGGCAACGCAAACCGCTGCTGCGTACGGTCTATATCGATCTGTATCAAACGATGGCGCGCCATCTGAGCCAGGTGAACGGTCTGAGCGTGGAACTCGGCTCGGGCATGGGCAGCATCCACGAGGTCCTGCCCGATTGCATCCGCACAGATTTGTTTCCCTACCCCTGGCTGGACCAGGTCGAGAACGCTTACAAGTTAACTTTCGCAGATGGGTCTCTCGCCAACCTGCTGATGGTGGACGTGTTCCATCATCTGCGCTATCCTGGCACGGCCTTGCAGGAATTTCAACGCGTGCTACAACCTGGCGGGCGCGTCATCTTGATGGAACCCGGCCTGAGCCTGCTGGGTTACCTCGTCTACGGGCCAATGCATGTCGAACCGATTGGCAAGGCAGCAGACCTGCAATGGTCCGCGCCCGAGGGCTGGTCCCCCGACGATATGGAGTACTACGCCGCCCAGGGCAACGCCACGCGCATCTTCGTGCAGGGTC
Source organism: uncultured Anaerolineales bacterium (assembly GCA_938008865.1). Taxonomy (GTDB): domain Bacteria; phylum Chloroflexota; class Anaerolineae; order Anaerolineales; family Villigracilaceae; genus JACPVF01. The sequence goes on along the minus strand of CALLJA010000422.1, from coordinate 17,921 downwards.
ATTTTGCAGAACGTCTTGGGGATTGGAACATCCTTGAAGTAAAGCGCATCACCGCCCTGGCTTACATCGCATCGGGGGGATACTCGGGGCCACAGCTTTACCCCACCTGGGCCTATCCGCTGATGAAGGCCATCGAAAAAATCTTTCAACCCTTTCCCGCCTTGTTCGCCACCCGCTTGCTGGTGATACTGGAGAAGAAATAAAACTGAGCCCGCAAGAATGCGGGCTCAATCGTTTTCATCCTATTGACAGGCCGTGATATCCAGCAGCCTGCGGAAGTCTTTGCGATAATCTTCGGGCGAGCGGATACCCTGCACCTCATCCACGACCTTGACGCAGACATCCTCCAATTTCGCCTGGGCGGCGGGGGAAAGCCATTCCCAATATTCCACACCGTAATAGACATAATCAAACCCCGCCGCCTGCAGCGCGTACGGGTCGGGGTTGCCCATCAACGCGTTCCATTCGGGCTTGGGCGTCCACGAGGTCATCGCGTCCGTGCCGCGGCCGAAGACCGTCACCACGCGGCGCGGGTCAGGGTCGAAGACCATCGCGTCGCGCGGGAGTTGGTTCCAGTGGCGGTTCTCCATGCGCACGTCCATCTCGTTGATGAAGAGCGGCAGGACGGGCTTCTGGATCGCCAACAGTTGAACGCCGAAAAAGACCAGCGCCCCAAACGCCGACGCCAGCCCAACCGTCAGCGCAGAGAGTTTCCAGGCTTCGCCGCGACGCTGGAGCCAGGTCCACACCAGGGGCACGGCATACAGCGTGGGCGGCAGGACCAGGGTGGCCAGCAGGCGTGTGTTGGCGCTGGCGCCCGCCGTGCCCGTGTACTTCACGAAGAGCGAGAAGATGCTCAACGCGGCGCTGACAGCCACACCGGCTTCCCACCACTGGCGGGCGCGGAACATCTTCCAACCCCAGATGAATAGCAGCGGCAGGACCAACAGGACGGGGCCTGTCTCGACCAGGGCGGCGGTCAACTGGTAGGGGTTCAGCAGGCTCATGAAGCCCAGGTGTCCTGAAACCATCGAAGGCGCTGAGAACGCAAAATTGAAGGTGTGGAAGGATTCCGTTTCCGCGGAGGGGAAAAACTTTCCGCGCACGATCTCGGTCAGGACTCCGCCCTGGACCAGGGCAAAGGCCAACGAAGCGGAACCCACCCCCAGCGTCGGCAGGAAAGAACGGGGGAAAACGATGCGGCGGGCGCGAATCCACTCGAAGAACAGGACCAGCCCGATGCTCGGGTAAACGATCAGGAAAGTGTATTCGCCTGTCAGCGCGTAGGCGGCCAGCACCGCTGTGAGGACGATCCCGCTGGGCAGGTCGCGCAGGCGGCGGAAGAGCATGATAAGCAGCAACAGGATCAAAGTGCCGATCACGCCGACACCCCCCAAAGACATCGAGGCGGGCGGGTTGATGCCGTTGGCGTAAGCAAAGGGGAAGGCCATTGGGCCGCCGCCTTCAATCACCCAGGGAGAAATCAACGCCTGGGCAAGATTGGGCGCGGTGGGGATGCCCGAGCCCATTAACGTGATGCTCGCGGAGATCTTTTGAGCCAGCACGGTGGGCAGAAGCAGCAGCAGCCAACGCGCGCCGCCTGCAAAGGTCACGATGAAGGCGCCGAAGTAGCCCGCCATGCGGCTGCGTGTCATGCGACGCGTGAAGACGTAAGCCAGCAGAATCAGCAAGGCCATGACAAAGGCGCGCGCCATGTCCATCGAGGTCCAGGGGAAGAGGTCGCCCAGGCGCATCAATTGCGCGGAGAAGAGCAGGAGCAGGTAGTGATAGCCGAAGCGCAGCGCGGGGTCGAAGGGGAAATGCGGCGGGATGTCGCCCGCCGCCATGATGGAGGTGGTGGGGATGTTCTGGAAGTCGTCGAAGATGTCCAGCCCGCGCCCAATGGAAAAGAACACGTAAAAGAGGAAGAGCAGAACAAGGGCCTGGGGAATCGAGAACGTGAAGAGGCTGCGCCAGCCGCGCAGGGACTTCCATGCCACGGCCAGGCCGAAGGCCAGCACGAGGAGAGCGCCCACCCAAAACGAATACGGCACAGGCAGGAGGTAGGCCATCAGATTGGACGCCCAGAGTTGCAGGACCAACCCAAGCGAGAGGCCGACGATCAGCCGCTCGCGGCGCAGGCGAAAGACTTGATGCGCAATGAGATACCCGCCCAACATCCAGGCGACGGCCCACAGCAGAAAGGGAATCAGGGTAAACAGTTTCGTCATGATTTGGGTTGGGAAACGACCACGCGGATGAGCGTGACCGCATCGTCAGCGAGGTCCCCGCTGATGAACTCGGGGCGGATGCGGGCACGCGTCTTCTGGAAGGCGGCTTCATCGCGTTCCCGCACGAGGATATCCACACCCGCGAAGGAAGCTTCGAAGGCGCGGCGATAATCCCAGAGGCGATAGCGGTTGTGATTGCTGGATGGGTTGAGCCAGCCATACCAGACCGATTTCGAATAGCACAACATCTCGAAGGGATATTTGAAGAAGTGATCGCGCAGGTCCACGAAGTGAATGTGCAGTCCGCTCGGGCGGGTCAGCGCGGCCAGGGCGCGGGTGATGCCCTCCACGTCGTCGAGATGCTCGTAGACCGAGTTGCTGATGACCAGGTCCACGGGCGGGATGTCGCCAGGCTTCACGTCACGGATGTCGGCTTCGAGCAGGGTCATGCGCTCGTCCCGCGGGCGGACGCGCTCTCCGTCAAGGCGCAGGTGCGCTTCGTAGCGCGGAAGCAGGCCGCGGTTGTGGGCGTCATCGGGCGGAGCGTATTTTTCGCACAGCACCACCGAATCCGCGCCCGCTTCGAGCAGGCCCACACCGATGTCGAAACGTCCGCCGTAGCCGAAGACCATCACGCGCCTGTCTTTGAGCGAATCACCGCGTTCGGCCAGCACATCCACGTAACGCTGGACGGCGGCCTGCGGGTCACGGGTTTCGAGCCCAGGCTCGATGACCAGCGAGCGCAGCAGCAAAAAGCGCACGATCTTTTCGGGCAGGAAGTGGCGCACGATGCGCGGAAAGAGATAAGGAAGATTCAAAGGAACACCTATCGTAAATATTTTTCGCAGTCCATGGGATTCTCGCGCGGCACGAGCAGCTCCACGCCCACGGTCTTGTCGGTCAGCAGCGGCTCGTAGAAACACAGGGTCGGCTCGGAGACCCAGGCCACCCACAGGTTATTCTCCTCGCCGAACAGGCCCGGTCCCTCGACGTAATTGACCTTGAGATGCTCGGTGACGATCAGCGAGAAACGCCTGTCGGCCAGGTCACGGTAATACGGCTGGAAGTAGGCCGCATTGGAGGCCATGGCCTGGTCCATCATATATTTCTTTTCGTACTCGGGCACGAACGGCACGGGGTTGACGTAGCCAAAGGTCAATAACTGGCGCTGGTCCATGAACAGCACCTCGCCGCGCGCCGCATACTCATTGACCGCCGCCTGGATCTGCGGCAGCGCATGGTTCACGTCGCCGCGTTTGGGCAGGTCGAGCCGCGGATGATAGGCGGCGGACGGGTGGAACGGCGTAAAGGAATAGACCGGTAGCAGCGCCATGAACGCGACCGCCGCCAGCGTCCACAACGGCCAGCGCTTCACATCCGGGGCGTTGTCCTGCGCGGCCAGCCCCAGCATGACCGCCCCGACCAGGGTGCTGATGAACATGTCCAGGTTGTGCAGGTCACCGCCGCCGCCGATCTTGGTGCTGATGACCAGCCCCAGCCCGAGGAAGCCCAGCAGCGAGCCCCACAAGGCCAGCAACTGCCACAAGTCCAGCCGCCACTGACGGGTGACCACCTGGCGGACGAGCAAAGCAGCCAGCGGCGCGGTCGAAAGCGCGGCCAGCAGGATGATGCCCGGGCCGAGGGTCGAGTTGGGCAGCAGGCGGTACCACAACAGCGGCTGGCTGGACGTGTCCATCTGCCCGCTGGCGTAGCCCACAAAATTGCCGATATTGAACACAAAGCCCGGCAGGATGCCCAACAGGGCCATGCCTGCAGCCGGCAGCAGGCGTTTGAACCAGGTCCCTTCGCGTTTCGGGTAATGCAGCAGAAGGTCGGTCAACGCGCCAAGCACGCCGGGCGCAAAGACCCAGGTCCAGCGGCTGAAGCCCGCGTACAGGCTGGCCGCCACCAGCGAAGCCCCGCGCACGTACGGCGAAGGATGGAAGGCAAACAGCGCCACGATGGAGGCCATCAGCATGAAAGGCGGGTGCAGCGGTGCGACCAGGATGAAGAAGGAGGCGGTCCATAGGAACAGGATGCGCCGCCAGGGCGCGGAAGGCAGGCGGCGGGTCCAGGCCCAGGCCAGCAGCAGCGAGGGCAGGGTCAGCAGAGCCACGTTCCACAAGCGGTGGGCCGAGATGGGCAGCCCGCGCCAGAGGTACAGCACACCCCACAGGCCGTAGCGCCCGGGCGTGTTGTATGGATCGGGGATGCGCCCGCTGTAGTTGTATAGGTCCTGTGCAAAGACCAGCGAGTAATCGTACAGGCGGTTGCCCTCGGACCACGAAAGCGAGAACGGATCGTCCACCACCATCAGCAGCATGCGCGTGACAGCCGAGACAAGCACCAGCCAGCCGACCGACACTGCCACCGATTCCAGATCGACCAGACGGCCTGGTTCCGCGCAAAGCAGGATGGACGCCGCCCAGAGCGCCGCCAGCCAGACCGCGAACCGCAGGTTGTAGAGCAGGATGAACTTTTCCGCCCCGAGCGCGCTCTGCAAGAAGAAGGGCGTCAACAGGATGATGGCCGCCAGCCCTACACGTACTCCCCCCAGGCCCTCGCGGACCTGTGCCAGCCCCGCGCCCAGTCGCCTGCCCCACGGCTCATAGAGCAGCCCGGGCAACAGCGCCAGGAAGAGGCCGCCCAGGGCCAGCGTCCCGCGTGTGGCCAGCGGCGCGGGATTATACAGGCGCACCTCCTGCACCAGGCGCGGGAACAGGAACAGGCTGAAGGCCAGCGCCAGTTCGTCCCAGCCGAAGGGAAATTCGTCGGCAGGGCGGAAGAGCCAGCCCAGCAGGCGCGTCGCAACCAGCGCCGTGAGGAACTGCGTCCACGGGGCGGTCAGCGCGAACTGCCAGGGCGAGAACAGGTACAGCCAGCCATGAAAACCGACCAACCCCAGCGCCAGGAACCAGCGGAAAGGGGTCAGCCTGCGCGCCAGCGGGCGGACCCAGGCGGGCCGCCACAGCCCCACAGCCAGCGCCGCCAGGCCGAAGGTCATCAGAGCCAGGTACAGGACCAGCGTCAGCGCGCCCAGGCCGCCCAGCAGGCGCGCCCAGTTTTGCTCGGATGAAAAAACGTCTCGGACTTCGGGGAACGCAAAAACCAGGCCCGCCGCCAGGCCGAGGGTTAACAGACCGCGCAGATTGCGCAAAAAAAGGTCATCGGGTTTCATCTGCCTACCTGGAAGAACGGCCGGAGATCAGTGCGTACAACGGCAAGTATAACAGGACAAACAAATTCATCAGGTAGAAGACGGCGCGCCAAGCCAGCAGGATGGGCGACATCAGGTCCTGGCTGAAGCCGAACAACTCATACAGGTACAACGACGTGACCTCCGAAACCCCCAGACTGCCGAAGATGGTGATGGGCACGACCGAGAGCAATTGTAGGATACCGCTGACAAAGACGATCTCCCACAGCCCGGGCGGGGCCGAGAACATGCGCAGGCTGGCCGCCATCCAGGCCAGGGTCAGGAGGTAATACGCGAAAGACAGCAGGAAGGCGCGTCCCACCATCTGGCGGATGAAGACCGGGTCCTGCTCTGCGAAGGCTTGCACGGCCCCCGCCCCCTTGCGGACCAACACAAATCTGGATAGGCGCGGACCCGCCAACACACGGGCCAGCAAAGCCGACAGCGGACGGCGGAACACGATGACCAGCGCAAAGGCCAGCAGTCCCAGGCCGATCACGACGGCCAGCAGAATCACCGCCGCGCGCAGCGGGGCGATACGCTCCCACAGCAGAAGGCTGCTCAGCACCAACACCGCCCAGACCGAGAACAGGTCGCCCGCCTTGGTCATCAAAAAGACCAGGGTGGAGCGCCCAAACTTGATGTTCTCCTCGGTCTTGAACAGCGCAAAGTAAGACGCCACCCCCGCCCCAGCCGCGACGAAATTGCTGAGCGCGTTCTGCCAGACCACGATGCTGACCACGCGCGGGTAGGAAGTCTGGCCTTCGAACATGCTGTGATACTGGAAGGCCTTGAGGAAGGTCAACAGCAGATACAGCGGCAGGGTCGCCAGTGTCCAGGGCAGCGACAGTCCCGCCCGCAGCGACCAGACCTCGGAGAAGTTGGTCTTCGAGAACACCACCCAGATCAGGGCCAGCGCCAGGAGCGCCTTGAGCAGGTTGCCGAACGGGAAGCGCGCCTTTGGGGCTTCCTGCCCGGCAGGAACGGGATTTTGCATGTCAGTCGGCCAGTTTGCAGACGAACTCGTTGCAGCCAATGGGGATGTCGGCCGGGCGGGCCTCCAGCACATCGAAGCCCAGCCCGCGCAGGCGGCGCGACATCTCGTCCACGCCGGCGAACTCGTACGGGTACCCGCCGACCCAGTCCACGACGTTGTGCATGAAGTCCATGCCGCGCCGCATCTGGAAGGGATTCTTGAACGACACCAGCCACTTGGCGACGAAGATGATCGGCGTGAAGAGCCAGACCAGCAAAGCCTGGCCAAACCGCCCAGCATGGTTATACAGCCACTTGACCAGCCACCAGCCGCCCGAGGACCAGTGGCGGTTGTAGATGGCGATCATCAGGCGGCCGCCCGGCCGCACCAGCCCGGCCGCGTGACGGATGGCCGTTTGCATGTCGCCGGTGTGGTGTAGGACGCCCCATGAATAAACCATATCGAAGCGGCCGAGCGCCTCCACCTGCTCGGCATCGAGGATCGAGGCATGCAGGAACGAGAGGCACTCCGAATCGGCCAGCCAGCGCGCGGCGTTCTCGCGCGAGACCTGCACCGAGACCGGGTCCACGTCGAGGCCCAGCACGGGACGGCACCCCAGGCGGGCGGCGGCGATGGAGAACAACCCGCTGCCGCAGCCGATATCCACAAAAGATTTTCCGCGCAGCGTCCCTTCGCCGAACAGCGAATTGAGCGAACGCATGGCGTCTTCGATGCGGGCCTCATCCAGTTGGCGGGAGAACGAGGCCCAGTTCTCGCCGAATTTGAACATTTTTTTCATGGTCGCTCCGCCCAAACCGCCAGCATGGACAACGCGTACAGGCGCTTGCCGTGGTCCACGCGCGCGGATCGGTGTTCTTCGAGGATGTTGGCCAGCGCCGACGGCTTGAACCAGCGCAGCAGCGGACTGCCCGCCCCAAGCAGTCTCTGCCTCGACCAATCGTACAGCGGCCCACGGAACCAGGCGCTGACCGGGATGCCGAAACCCTGCTTACCGCGGCTATGGATGGACTTGGGAAGTTCTTTGGCGAAAGCCTTCTTCAGTAGATATTTGCCGCTGCGCCCCCTGACCTTGAACTGGTCCGGGACCCGCGCCGCCCACTCCACGATCTCGTGGTCGAGGAAGGGCGAGCGGCCTTCGAGCGAGGCGGCCATCGTCATACGGTCGGCTTTGACCAGCAGGTCGCCGGGCAGGTAGGTGTGCAGGTCGGTGTAGAGCGTCTTGTCGAGGTAGGAACCTTCGGCAGAATCGAATTGCCTTGCCAGAAGGTTTTGCGCGTTGTTCGAATCGAATCTAAATTCGGGTTTCCACAACGCGGCGCGTTGGCGCGGCGAGAAGTACGAGCCCCAGCGCAGGATGCTGGCACGGCGGTCGATCTCGGGCAGTTGTTCAAGGCGTTTGAGCCCATTGATGAGACTCTGTCCCACGGGACGGTCGGCGTTATCGGGGAAGAGTCCCGCAATCGACGGGACCAGGCCGCGGGTCAGGAAGCGCGGCGCGCGCGCGTAGGCGTCGGCGAAGCCGTCCAGCCAGTAACGCTGGTAGCCTGCGAAGTCCTCGTCGCCGCCGTCGCCGTTGAGCGCCACGGTTACGTGTTCGCGCGTCATCACCGAGAGGTGATAGAGCGGAATGGCGGACGAATCTGCGAACGGCTCACCGAAGTGGGCCGCGATCTTTTCGAGCGTGGCAGGGATGTCGCCGTAGGTCAGCGTGAACTCGTGATGGTCGGTGGAATACTTCTCGGCCACGGCCCGCGCGTACGGCAGTTCGGTGAAGTTCTGTTCCTGGAAACCCGCCGAGTAAGTTTTGACCGGGCCGCTGGCGGATTCGGCCATGAGCGCCACGATGATGCTCGAGTCGATGCCGCCGCTCAGGTGCGCCCCCAGCGGGCGTTCGCTGAGCAGGCGCATTTTGACGGCTTCGCGCAGACGCGAGCGCAATTCTTCGATCAGTTCGTCCTCGCTGGCGGTCCACTTGGGCTGATAGGAGTAGTCCCAGTAGCGCTGAATGCGCGCCGCGCCGTTCTCCCAGACGAGGGTATGCGCAGGTGGAAGTTTGAAGACGCCCCGATAGACCGTCAGCGGGTCGGGGACGTATTGCAGGCTGAGGTACAGGTCGATGGCCTCCAGGTCGATCTCGGGCTGATGCGGGAGCACGCCGAGGATGGCGTTCAGTTCCGAGCCGAAGTAGAACGTTCCATCTTGAATCGTGTAATACATGGGCTTCTTGCCCAGGCGGTCGCGGGCCAGCAGCAGGCGCTTCTTCTTTTCATCCCACAGCGCAAAAGCGAACATGCCGCGCAGGCGCTTGACACAGTCGTCGCTTTCGTCCTCATAGAAATGGACGACACACTCGGTGTCGGTCTTGGTGCTGAGGCGGTGTCCGCGGCGTTCGAGTTCGGCGCGCATCTCGGGATAGTTGTAGCACTCGCCGTTGAAGATGATCCAGATGGAGCCGTCTTCGTTGGAGATGGGCTGGTCGCCGCCGCTGACATCGATGATGGCCAGGCGGCGCATGGCGAGGCCCACACCTGCATCGGCATGAAAGCCGTCGCTGTCAGGGCCGCGGTGCGCAATGGCCGCATTCATCTTTTCGAGCAGGGCGCGTTCGGGGATTCGGTGATCGGAATAGGAAAGGCCGCAGATGCCGCACATAAGGTTTCATCCATGATCTGGAGTCCAAAGTCTCTCAACTTTGGAACACCAACGACAGGCGTCGTTGGACTCCGCTACATAATTTTTTCGAGATACTCGGAATACTGGCGGGCGATGCGCTCCCACGAGTATTCGCGTTCCACCCGCAGGCGCGAGGCGTGGCCCATGCGTTCGCGTTTGTCCGCGTCGGCGATCAACCCACGCAGGCCGTCGCGCAGCGAATCCACATCCTCGGGGCGCACCAGCACGCCCGTCTCGCCGTCCAGCACCAATTCCTCGTTGCCCGCGATGCGCGTGGCTACCACGGGCAGCCCGCTGGACATGGCTTCGAGCACGGCGTTGGGCATGCCCTCGTGGCGCGACGGGAACAGGAACAGGTTGGCGCGGTGATAACCCTGCGCCAGGTCCGCCTGCGACTGCCAGCCGAGGAAGGTCACCCGCTCGCCGATGCCGAGTTCGCGCGCCAGCGACTTGAGGTGCGCCATCTGCGGCCCGTCGCCTGCGATGTACCAGCGCCAATCCAGGTCTTGCAGTTGGGCCAGGGCGCGCATGCCGAGGTCGAGTCCTTTTTGATAGACCACCCGTCCAGCCGACAGGATACGCGGCGCGGACCAGTCGCGCTGACCCGCGTCGAAACGGGAACCGTCTACGCCGTTGGGGATGATGGGAATCTCGATGGTCGAGTCGAAGGCGCGGGCCAGGCTCCCCAGGCCGTGGCTGTTGGCGATCACGCCCGAGGCGGCGTGCCATATCACGCGCAGGAACGGCCCGATCAGTTTGTGGAAGACCTTGAAGTCGTACGGGCGGAAGCCAGGCACATCGCCGCCGCGCAGCGAGACCACGTACGGAATTCGATATAGGGCTTTCAACAGCCAGGCGATGGCGCCCGAAGGCATGCCGAAGAAGGCCAGGGTCACATCGGGTTTGAAGCGCTGCGCCAGGCCAAGAGTACAGGCCGACCCCGAGGCGATGAAGGCCAGTTGCTCGAGCGCACCCGAACGGTCCTGCTTGCGGCGCAGGGCGGGGATACGGTGGATGGTCACGCCGTCCCTGGTTTCGAGGCGCGGCAGGCCATCGAAATGGGCGGTGACCACCTCCACCTGATTCCCAAACGCCACAAACCAGCGCGCAATATTGGCGCTGGCGTTGCCCGCCCCGCCGCCGATCGGCGGGTATTCGCTGTTGAGGATTAGGATGCGCATCGGCCTGGACTGCAATCTGCCTCCCTTATGGACAGTCCTGCCGCGTCTGAGACGGGGACGGCACGAGCAGCAGCGTGTTCGATGACTCGAGCGTCAGGCTGCGCTCGTAATAGCACAGCAACGGCCCCGAGACCGCGTCGATCCAGACGTTGTTCTCCTCGGAGAACGGCTCGTCGGTCTTCTTGACCACGCGCTGTTTGCGGGTGACGATCACCGCAAAACGATGATCGGCCAGGTCTTTGTAGAATTGCTGGAGATAAGCCTGATCGCCCGACATGGCCTTCTCCATCAGCGTGACCACTTCGTACTCGGGGACCAGGGCCACGCCCTCCACCGTGTGAAAGGCGACCAGGTGCCGCTCGCTGATGAAGAGCACTTCCCCGCCTGAGGCGGCCTCCGCTTCGACGACCTTGCGCAGGGCAGCCAGGTCCTTCTCGGCCAGGGCGTGGTCATACGTCATGCGCGGACCCACACCCTGCAGCGCGAACGCAGCGGGAATCAGCGCCGCCAGCGCAAGCGGCCAGAGCGGCAGCCCGCCCCATTCGCCCTTCTCGCTGACCACACGCCCCGCAAAGAAACCGCCTGCGAGGACCGCCAGCAGCACCAGGTAGGCGTCCATGTTGTGCATATCGGCCCCGCCGCCGATCTTGGTGCTGACCACCAATCCGCCCGCAAAGAGGACCGCCGCCATGCTGAACAATCCCAGCGGGCGGATGAAGGTCCAGTTGGCGCGGCTCCCGCGCAGGGAATAAACCAGCACGATCCACAATGGCGCGGTCACCAACAGGACGGCAGGCAACACACCCATCGGGTAGGTCACGTTGGGCAGCAGGCGGCTCCAGATCAGGTCGGAGGTGAACGAGGAGCCGAAGTCGCGCGCGTTGCCGCCGTTGCCCGAAAGCGGGATGTACAAGGCCTGGCTGGCCAGCGCCGCGCCCAGGCCCGTCACGGTCCACAAGGCGGGGCGGGAGAGATAGCGCCACAGGTTCGCGGAGCCAGGCTCTTCGATGAGATACAGCGCAATCGCCAGCATGGCGGGCACGGGGAACCAGTTGACGCGGCTGAGGCCCGCCCACAACGAGGACAGGACCACTGCGACCAGCGAACGCCACGGATGTTTGGACGATACGCCCCACAGGACCAAGATGACGCAGACCTGCAAGTGGTAATACACCGCGCCTTGCAGGAAATATACAAAACCCCACAGGACGACCAGCAGCGCCACCCCCTGCGACTTGAAGTTTAGACGGCGGGCCAGCATCCACGCGGACGCGCCCGTCAGCAGAATCCACAACAGGCTTTGCCACAGGCGGTGCGCCCACAGCGGCAGGCTGGGAATCAGATATGGGATGGCCTGCAGCAGGTAGCGGCTGGGGTGCAGCGTGGAAAGCGGCAGGTCCAGGCCGTAGAGCGACTGGCTGAACCATAACGAGCCGTAGTAAAAACGGCTGGTCTCGGAATATTCGAGGGTAAAGGGAAAATCGGTGACGGCCCCCAGGATGCTCCACACGCGGAAGGCCACCGCCTGCACCAACACCACGACAAGGAAGGAGGTCGCCCACGAGTGGCGCCAGTTGACCTTCAATGCCAGCGAGGCGGCCAGGCTGACCCACAGGAAGACCCACAAAGACGGGAAGAACTGCGGCAGGACCGCGCGGAACAGGTCGAGGCGCACGTACCACAGCGCGGCCAGGGCCAGGAGACCGCCCAGGGCGGCGGCGGCCCGCGCGGGCGCAGAGGGGGCGGCAGAGTCGAGCCGCAGCAGCAGGCCGTCGAGACGGCCAGCGGCCAGGGCCCACAGGATCAATCCGCAGGCGGGCAGGCTCAGGGCGAAGAGCGCCAGGGCCAGGGTCCAGCGCGAACGCCACAGGGAAATTTCCTGCGCCTGCAAGGCGGGGATGGCCTGCAACAGGGCCAGCGTCCCGAACAGCAGGCCTGCGCAAAAGATGACAATCCAAAAGGAGCGGTGGGAGGATTTCATGTTACGGGTCGGGTTTCTGGCTGGCCATGGCCGCCAGGGTCGAGGGAATCAGGGCCGCGCCGGGCAGGCTGAAGATCAGGAAATAGGCGCGCACCAGGATGGCAATGGTCAGGCTGGCGGCAGCGCTCAAGCCCGCCACGTTGGACATCAGGAAGGTGAACGAGAGTTCCTGCACGCCGTAGCCGTTGATCGAGATCGGAATAAGCGTGACAAAATAGGTCAGGCTCCACAGGCCCGCGATCATCCAAAAGGACACGGGCGCGCTGAGGTCACGCACGAAGACGTAAATGCCCGCGAACAGGCACAGCATGTGTACCCAGGTGAAGGCCAACGCCAGCAGCAGCGAGACGGGTTTCTTCAACCAGATCGAAAATGCGCCCATCGTGCGTTTGGCGAAATCGAGCGGACGCCGTAAAAAGGCGGGCAGGGTGATGGCCGCCGCAGAAGAAGAACCGAAGAGCGTGCTCCACGAGTAGGCCAGGCCGAGCGGCGCAGCCATGCTCATGCCGAACATGCCGATCAGGCGGTCGGCGGCCAGCGAGGCCAGGCACACGGCGCGGTCGAGTCCCATCTGCATCGCGCCCGCCAGACGCACCACGTCCCCGCCGATGGTGGTGGGCAGGAAGTTGGACGCAAACAGGCCTGTGAAGGTCAGCGCGGCGGTGTCGCGGAAGCGCACCTTCACGCCTGCCGAGACCAACAGGACGTGCCAACGCGCCACGATGGCCACCCGCGATACGCCGAAGAAGGCCGCCACCAGCAGCAAATCGGCCAGCGAGACGGTCCGCATGGCGGCCAGGATCTCATCCCAGCCTTCGTCTTTGAGGATGAAAAAAAGCAGGACAACCGCCAGCAGGGTGCCCGCCAGTTGCAGCAGGCGTTGACGATTGCGCAGCCACCATTCAGTCATGCTTGGCCTTCTCTCCGGGGCGGAGGGGAACAGGAATCAGGAATCGCCTGATGATACCACCACGGGCGGGTCAGCGGCTGTTGGGGCGCGCGCTCAGGTTGATGGTTTCGCGCACGGTGTAGGTAGGCTTGGACTGCGACTCGTGGTAGGTGCGCGCCAGCAGTTCGGCGATCAGACCCATCAGGATCGACTGGAAGCCCATGATCGCGAACATCACCCCCAGTTGGAAGAGCGGCGACCCAAGCACGGCCACCCCGTCGATGAAGCGGCGCACGAACAGGTACAGCATCAGCAGCCCGCTGCCGAAGATGAGCGCCATGCCCGCCCCGCCGAAGAGATAGATCGGCTTGTTGGAGTAACTGAGCAGGAACTTGACCGTGAACAGGTCCAGCAAGACCTTGACGGTGCGCTCCAGCCCGTAATTGGCCTTGCCGAATTTGCGCGGATGGTGCTGGACGGGCAGCTCGGCGATGCGCGCCCCGACGGAATGGGCAAAGACAGGAATGAAGCGGTGCATCTCGCCGTACAGGCGGAATCCTGCCAGCGCGTCGCGGCGGTAGGCCTTGAGCGTGCAGCCATAATCGTGCAGGTGTACCCCCGTCACCTGGGAGATCAGCCAGTTGGCCGCGTGGGACGGCAGGTTGCGCGTGATGGCATTGTCCTTGCGGTCCTTGCGCCAGCCGCTGACCAGGTCGTAGCCTTCGTCCAGTTTGGCGAGCAGCATGGGGATGTCGGCGGGATCGTTCTGCAGGTCGGCGTCCAGCAGGACGATGGTTTCGCCCGAGGCATAGTCGATACCCGCCGCGATGGCGGCCGTCTGCCCAAAGTTGCGGCGGAAGGCCACCACGCGCACGTGCTCGGGGTCCTTCACGGCGTACTCGCGCAACACGTCCAGGCTGCGGTCGCGGCTGCCGTCGTTGACGAGGATCACCTCCCAGACCTTGTTCATCGGCGGCAGGACGGTGTAGATGGCCTCGAACAGGTGCGGCAGGTTCTTCTCTTCGTTATAAACAGGGATGACCAGGGAAAGATCCATTCATTTCCTTTGAAAAATGCGCAGGTCGCTGCCCGCGATGCACGAGGTCTGGACCTGGAAGCGAGGCAGTTCCACGAAGGCCGATTCAGGCAGGTCGTCTTTCATCTTGGGGTAGCGCCAAGCCTCGACGATCACGTAATCGGCTTCCTGCTTCCACTGCGCGGCCAGGATGTCGTTCCACAGCCCATATTTTAGCAACTCTTGGGAATCCCCGCCAACCCGATATGCGTAGCCGTCGTTGATCTGCGGCAGGTAGATGCGGACCTGCGGCGCGTACAGCAACGGCGCAACGGATAGCCCGCCGTTCCAATAGACCTGGCTGCCGGGCGGGATGACCTCGGCCAGGTGATGTCCCACTTGTTCGTTGGCGGCGATCACGTCCAGATCAGGACAGTCGGGGCGACCTGCGCTGCCTGAAAGAAGCGGGGAGAGGATCAGGCCGAGAACCAGGGTGGAGCTAGCCAGCAAATAACCGAAGTTGGCGCGGAGGAATTTCCAGCGCCAGATGAGGAAAGAGGAAAAAAGAAAGAGAGCACCCGCAATCGCTCCCGCCGCCGTGGAGACAATCTTCTCGGCGGCGTTACGCTCGGGGCTGAACTTGTTGGAGAGCACATCCCACAGCGTGGTGAAGCCTGGCTGGAACCAGCCGTCGCGGATGCGCGGCACGTTGAGCGACAGCAGCCCGTCGCCGAGGTCCTCGAAGGCCGAGAAACCGATGCCGGTGATGACGACCAGTGCCAGCAGCGCGATCAAAACCTGCCGCATGGGATGCGCGTCCCGTTCGAGCGCGCCCCACACGAGCGCCACGAACAGGATGGCGACGTTGCTGAAGAAGGCCACGTAGGGCGTGAAGCAGAACACGCAGTAATCATTGCTGATCGAGGCCCACGAGTGCATCAACAGCAGGCCCGCGAACAGGGCCGCCAGAAAGACCGCCGCGCGGAAATTTGCGTCTGCGGCCCAGGCGCGGCGTTTGGGCCAGAGCAGCAGTCCCAGCCCCAGGCCGACCATCGCCACAAAGTGGAAGCGCACGCCCTGAAAGAAGGAAAGCGCGCGCCCGACCGCGTCGATCTGCGGATTCCACATGACCTTGCCATCGGACGGCAGGGAATACTCCGCGAAAAGCGAGGCGATGCTCCCAGGCATCCACGGCGCCCACAACTGCATGATGTACGGCCAGTACAGAATGTGGAATACAAGCAACACAGCCGCGCCCGCCAGCCCCGCCCATAAGGCGGACTTCCAGCCGTGCTGCCACCAGAGATACAGCACCAGCAGCGGCAGCACGATAACCATGTTCTGGCGCACCATGATGACCGCACCCGCCAGCAAGCCCGCCAGGGTCAATTGCCAAAGCGGACGCTTCTCCCCCAGCGAGAGCGCCAGGATAGCCGCCATGAAGAAAGCGATGCTGCTTTGCGTGACGCCTGAGCTGTAGATCTTGATAATGGCAGGACTCAACGCCAGCACCCACACCGACAGCGCCGCGGGCCAGATTCCGCCCAGGCGGCGGGCCGCCCCCCAAACGGCGACCAGGCTCAGGGTCCCGAACAGAATGGCCAGGCCGCGACCCGTCAGTAAGCCAGGTCCAAAGACCGCCTGCACAACTCCAGGGATGAGGAAGGCCAGCGGGGCCTTGTTGGTCTGCACGCCAAAGGTCTCGAAGGGACGGTGTCCCTGGGTGGCAAAGAGCAGGCCTTTATACAGGTAGGCGCCCTCGTCCAGGTCTGGGATGGAGGTGCGCGCAAAGGCGGCCGACTGCCAGACGTACCAGGCCAATCCCAGAACAGCCAAGAGGCCCGCCAACCAGGCGGGCCACTTATTGGGGAGGGAGAGACGTGCGGGGGCTGTGGTCATTCCATCAGGACAGGTTCTGCCTGCGCACGCGTTCCATATCCGAGTCGACCATCATCTCGACCAGCTCCTTGAAACTGACGGCAGGTTCCCATTGCAGGATGGAGCGCGCCTTCGAGGGGTCGGCCACCAGCAGGTCCACTTCGGCGGGACGGTAGTAGCGCTCGTCCTGGACGACGAAGTCCTTGTAGTCGAGCCCCACGCGCCCGAAGGCGATCTCGCAGAACTCGCGCACGGAGTGCGTCTCGCCCGTGCCGACCACATAGTTATCGGGCTGGGGCTGCTGCAACATGCGGTACATGGCCTCGACGTAATCGCCCGCGAAGCCCCAGTCGCGGCGGGCCTCCAGGTTGCCAAGGCGGATTTCCTTGGCCAGCCCGTGCTTGATACGCGCCACGCCATCGGTGATCTTGCGGGTGACGAACTCCAGGCCGCGGCGCGGACTCTCGTGATTGAACAGGATGCCCGAGGCGGCAAAGAGGTCGAAGGACTCGCGGTAGTTGATGGTGATCCAGTGCGCGTACACCTTGGCCACACCGTACGGGCTGCGCGGATAGAAAGGCGTCGACTCGCGCTGCGGCACTTCCATCACCTTGCCGAACATCTCGCTCGACGAGGCCTGATAGAACTTGATCTTCGGGTTGACGAAGCGGATGGCCTCCAGCAGGCGCGTAACGCCCAGGGCGGTCACTTCGCCCGTCAGCACGGCCTGGCTCCACGAGACCGCCACGAAGGATTGCGCCGCCAGGTTGTACACCTCGGTCGGTTCGTGTTCCTCCAGCAGCGAGAGCAGGGAGCCCTGGTCGTGCAGGTCGCCCTGCACCACGGTGATATCGTCCAGCAAATGGGAGATGCGCTCGAAGTTTTGCGTGCTCGAGCGGCGTACCAGCCCCACCACGCGGTAGCCTTTTTTCAGCAGAAACTCAGCCAGGTACGAGCCGTCCTGACCGTTGATGCCCGTGATCAAAGCAGTAGGCATGATTTCTCCTTAATTCAAAATTCAACGACTGAATTATAACTCACATTCGGGCTTGTCGGCTGCCCCTGCGGTCCCACCACCAGCCGCCCGCCCCGATCACGGCCCACAGTCCCAAGATCAGCCCCACCATGCCGCCAAAGCCCATCTGCCCGCCCCAGTGGAAATAACGGCTGGCGTACCATTGCGAAAAGACCATCAAAAAGGCCAGTTCGCCCAGCAAAACACGCGTGAACCAGGGATTGCGCGTCTCACGCCACCAGACCCAGGCCTGCCCCGCCAACAGGGCCTGCCACAGGAACAGGATGGTTCGATAACGCGGATTATCCCACTGGTCGCCGCCGCCGCGCAAGGCGGTGAACAGGACCCAGGTCCAGGCGACCGCCCACAGCCAGAGCCAAACCTTGCGCTCCCGCGCGGACCCCGAGCCTGCTCCCGCCAAACCAGCGAAGAGCAAGGCGGGCAGCAGGGCGTACCACCCCGCCGCCCGCAGGATGCCGAGGATGCGCCACGTCAGCGTGGTCGGCTCGACCAGCGCCGCGGGCAGCACGGGCTGAAAGACGCCGTAGAGCATCACGAACGGCAGGCGCATCCAGGCGGGCATCTCGTCGAAGAGTTTCTGCACCCAGCCCGAGCCGCTCTCGATCTGGTGCATGCCCCACTTGTTGACCTCGCGCAGGAAGGAGCCCAGCACGCCGACCGGCGTCCCGCCGCCCAGGTTGCCCTCGCGATTGACCACCGCCGAGAGCAGGAACAGGCCCGCCACGAAGAGGACCAGGATCACCGCAATGGCCCACCACGGCACGCGTCCCTTCTCGCTGGAGAAGAAGATCCAGCCCGCCAGGATGACCAGCGTCACCAGCGCCACGGGCGGCGAGACCAGCAG